>PXSQ01000027.1:62687-75008 GCA_003022725.1 Halobacteriales archaeon SW_7_65_23
GGCCGCGACGAGCGCACGACGACCCACGTCGGGCTGACAGCCCGGGCGCTCGGCGCCGATCGCGTCATCCTCGCCGACGAAGCGGCGGGCCGCCGGGCGTCGATCGACGACATCACCGACCGCTTCGGCGGGCCGTTCGAGGTCGGCGCCACTCACAATCCGATCGAGTTCCTGAAACAGTGGGAGGGCGCAATCGTCCACCTGACGATGTATGGCCTGCCGATCCAGGACGTTGCGGGCGAGGTACGGGAGACGTTCGAGTCGGGGACGCCGCTGCTCGCGGTCGTCGGTGGCGGGAAGGTGCCATTCGACGTCTACGACGAAGCGGACTGGAACGTCGCGGTCACGAATCAGCCACACTCCGAAATCGCGTCCCTCGCCGTGTTCCTGGATCGGCTCTTCGAGGGCAAGGAGCTCGACCGCGAGTGGGAGGGCGCCGAACGAGTGGTGGTCCCGAAGGCAGTCGGGAAGGAAGTCCGCGACGTCGAGTGACACAGCGGAGTAGGCCTCGGATAAGTCGGGACAGATCGGGACTGGCCGGGACGACCCGTTGGTTTTAAACGAGTGACTCCCCGTTGTTCGAGTAATGGCTTTTGAGGAACTCCTGGAGGATCCGGTGATTCAGAAGTACCTCCACGAGCTCGTCGGCCCGAAAGGGATGCCCGTCGCGGCGGCGCCGCCGGACGGCGAGGTGACCGACGAGGAACTCGCGGAGGAGCTGGGGCTGGAACTCAACGACGTCCGCCGGGCGCTGTTCATCCTGTACGAGAACGACCTGGCGAGCTACAGGCGGCTCCGGGACGAGGACTCGGGGTGGCTGACGTACCTCTGGACGTTCGAGTACGACAAGATCCCCGAGCAGCTCGAGGAGGAGATGCACCGCCTGCTCGCCGCGCTGGAGGGGCGCCACGAGTACGAGATGCAAAACGAGTTCTACCTCTGTGAACAGTGCGGTATCCGCTTCGAATTCGACGAGGCGATGGAGTTCGGCTTCGAGTGCCCCCAGTGCGGGTCCTCGGTCGAACCGATGGAGAACACGCGGCTGCTCGATGCGATGGAGGGGCGGATCGAGGAGCTCCGAGCGGAACTCAACGTCGACACCGCACAGGTCGAGGTCTGATGGTCGTACTCGCCACGAAATGCTACGTGGACGGCGACGCTCGTGAGCGGGCGATAGACTCGCTCGCGTCGCTCGTCGAGAACGACATCGGTGACCTGTCGGTGACCGTCGACATCGGGCTCCGCGAGGACGGATTCCCCGCGGTGACCGTCGAGGAGGAGGACGCAACCGCGGCACGGAACGTCCTCCGGGAGCGCTGGGGCGAGATCACGCCACACCTGGAGCCCGGCCAGGAAGCCGTCGGCACACTCGAATCCTGGGACGACGACGGGTTCGTCCTCGATGCGGGCCGCGAGGTACGGATCCCGCGGGCGGAACTCGGCCTGGGCCCCGGCGATCCTGGACAGATCCGGACCCGCTTTGGGCTCGTCCAGCACGTCCCGCTGCGGTTCGTCGCCGGAGATCCTCCGCGGCTGGCCGACGGCGAGCGCGACAGGCTGTACGAGTGGACGCGCGGCACCGGCCGGGTGAACGTCAACAGCGCGACGCGGGCGGAGGTGCGGGCGACGGTGAACCGGGCCGGACACGCCGAGGACATCGTCACCGTCGAGCGGCTCGGGCTGCTCGAACAGAGCATCGTCTGCCGCGAAGGAACCGACCCGCCGGGTCTGCTCGCGAGTATTGGCGAGTACGTGCCCGCTGAACTCCTCTGTGTCGTCCCATGAAGCGCCGCGTCCTCGTCGTCTGTGGCCTCGCGGTGCTGGTCTTCCTCGCTGGCTGTTCGTTCGGCGGCGGCGAGATTTCGCAGGACGAACTCACCGAGGAGGCAGCGTACGACTGGGAGACCAACGCCACGACCTCCTACACGCTGATCACTGGCGAGAGCCTCTCGCTGTCCTCGCCGAAGTACTCCGCCGTCATCGAGATAACGAACCAGACGACGCTCGAAGTGTACCGCGAAAGTACGTTCCGCGGCGATAGCTCGCTGGGCGTCGAATCGCTGCAATTCCGGTTCACGAACGGAACCGTCGTCAACGCCACCCACGGGAACCTGACCGCGGTCGAGGGCTCCGACGAGACGGCGATCCAGTTGCCCGCGAGCAACGGCTCCGTGGCGTTCAAGGCCACCCGGAGCGGGCGGAGCTGGTCGACGCCGGTGTACGCCGAGGGGTCACACGAGGTGACACTGCCCAACGGGACCCGGGTCGGCATTCCGCTGCTCTCCCGGGTGGATCCGGGTGGGTACGACGACACCGTCGAGGACGGCCGCCAGACACTCTACTGGAACGAGATCGAGGACGGCTCCATCTCGATCCGCTTCTACCTGCTGCGTGACCTCTACATCTTCGGCGGCATCATCGGCATCTCCGTGGTGCTCGGGATCGGCGGCCTCGTCTACTACCTCCGGCAGATCCGTGAGGCAAAGAAGAAACGCGAGGACGTCGGACTGGACGTCGAGGTCGACGACGACGACGTCGGGGGCGACGGGCCGCCACCCGGGATGCGGTGAGGCTTTGTCACTCCCGTTCGAAGGGGGGCGTATGCGTGTCGCGTTGATCACAGTCGGGGACGAGATCCTCTCGGGAGACACAGTCAACACGAACGCGGCCTGGCTGGGCGAACGGCTCACAGCGTCGGGTGCTGACGTCGAACGGATGACGGTCATCCCCGACCGTGTGGCGGGGATCGCCCGCATCGTCAACGAGTTCCGCGCGGAGTACGACGCCGTGATCATCACCGGCGGGCTCGGCCCGACCCACGACGACGTGACGATGGAGGGGGTCGCCGCCGCGTTCGGGACCGAGTTGGAAGCGGACAAGGCCGCCGAGCAGTGGCTGGCGGAGGAGGCGGGCTACAGCGGGGACGACCTTGCGCCGGAGACGACGCACATCCCAGCGGACGCCGAGTTCCTGCCCAACCCCGAGGGCGTTGCCCCCGGCTGTGTCATCGGCAACGTGTACGTCCTGCCCGGGTTGCCGGCGGAGATGAAAGCGATGTTCGATCTCGTCGCCGACGAGTTCGGCGGCGACGCACGGTACGTGGAAACGGTGGAGACGCCCGAGCCAGAGAGCGAACTGCTCGATCGGATCGAAACGCTCCGCGAGCAGTTCGACGTGATCGTGGGCAGCTACCCCGGTGAGCACGTCAAACTGAAGATCCAGGGATACGACGAGGAGACAGTCACTGAGGCGGCCGCGTGGCTCGAAGCGAACCGGCTTCGACGGGCGTGCTTCCGACGCCGACCTGCGTCGCGTTCTGGAGCAGCATACCCGGCGATTTGAGGGCCTCCAATTAGGGCATTCCGGTTCGCTTTTGGGTGGCTCCCCCCTATCAGGCCCAATGCGCCGGATCGGATTCGTCGTCAACCCTATCGCCGGCATGGGCGGCCGCGTCGGCCTGAAGGGGACCGACGGCAAAGTCGAGGAGGCCCGCGAGCGCGGTGCGGAGAGGCGCGCGCCAGGGCGCGGCCGGGACGCGCTCCGCGCGCTTGCGACGTCGGGTGCCGACGTCGAGGTTCTCACGTACGGCGGACTCATGGGCGCCGAGGAAGCCAGGGAAGCCGGATTCGATCCGGATGTCGTCGGTCACCCGGAGAACGAGGGTGAGACGACCGCAGCCGACACCAGAGACGCGGTCCGGGCGTTCGTCGAGGCGGACGTCGACCTGATCCTGTTCACCGGCGGCGACGGGACTGCGGCTGACGTGGCGGAGACGCTGGCCGACCTCGACGCCGACATCCCGATCCTCGGCGTGCCGGCCGGGGTGAAGGTGTACTCGGCGGTGTTCGGCGTTACGCCGGAGGCGGCCGGCTACGTGGCCGGAACGTTCGAGGAGACTGAACAGGCGGAGGTCAACGACATCGACGAGGACGAGTACCGCGAGGGCGAGGTTCACACCGAACTCAGGGCGATCGCCAGCGTTCCGGTCGACGAGAAGCGGCAGGCGAGCAAACAGCTCGGCGGCGGCAGCGTCGAGGGGCTCGCCGACCGCGTCGCCGAGACGGTCGAACCCGGCGTCACGCACGTGCTCGGCCCCGGCAGCACTGTCGGGACGATCAAGGAGAAACTGGGGTTCGACGGGTCGCCGCTCGGCGTCGACGTCTACCGGGACGGCGAGGTGCTCGTGACCGACGCCAGCGAATCCGAGATTCTGGAGCACCTTGGCGAGGACAACGTCATCGTTGTGACGCCGATCGGCGGCCAGGGGTTCGTGTTCGGCCGCGGCAACCAGCAGCTCTCGCCGGCTGTAATCCGCCAGTCTGACGTCGAAATCGTCGCCTCGCGGCGCAAGCTGGACGACCTCGGCGTCCTCCGCGTCGACACCGGCGACCCCGAGGTCGACGAACGGCTGCGGGGCTGGCAGCGCGTCCGGGTCGGCCGTCACGAACGCCGGCTGATGGAAGTCGTGTAAAAACAGGTTGCCACACGGTGAAAGTGAACGAAGACGGGCGCTCAGAGGCCGCTGACCAGCGTCGCGATCCACTGCGCGGGGTCGCCGCGGCGGCGAACCTCGACCCGCTCGATCCACTTCACCCACTGGAACCCCCGCCGGCCCGGAGCGACCAGCCGCAGCGGCGCGCCGTGGCCGTGACTGAGCGGCTCGTCGCCGACGTGCGTCGCCAGCAGGGCGTCGCGGGCCTCCTCGATCGGCAGGCTCCACCGGTAGCCAGTGACCGACTCGAATCTGACGTACCGCGCATCCTCCGCAGCGCCGGCGTCGTCGAGCAGATCGCCGGCGCGGACCCCGCCCCAGTTCTGGACGGTGTACCAGCCGCCCGTGCAGTCGAGGGTCGCTTCCTCCGTGTCTTCGGGTGAAAGCGCCCCGTACGGCAGGTCGTGCGGCTCCTCCACTGCCCCACTGACGGTGAGTTGCCAGCCGTCAGTATCGACCGGGTCGGGGTCGTCGGCCACCCACGAGACGACCGGGAAGCTGTCGTTGCCGTCCCCCTCGCGACGGTGCGAGCCGGTCAGTCGCCGATCCGCGCCCGCGGTGTCGAACACCTCGTTCAGCAGTGTCTGGCCGCGGTAAACGAACGCCGCGGCAACGAGCATCGCGCCGTACTGCATCGCCGTTCGCCGGCGCGCGAACTCCGGTTTGCTCGGCGGACGAAAGCGGGTGCGGGCGTGCAGCACCATCAACAGGACGAGCAGCAGGCCCAGGCCGGCGTGGACGCTCAGCATCGTAACCGGCCCGAAGTCCGGCTCGATCCCGAACACCCAGAGGGCACCGGTGATGATCGCCGCAAACGCGACGAGGCCGGTGACGATCGACAGCGGCGTCGAGAGCTGCCACTTCCCGGGGTCGGTCACCCGAGTGCGGACGCGAGCGAGTTTGAACGCAAGGAGAGGTACGAGCGAGAGCCCGACGAGCCGGTGGGCCCAGAACAGGACGACCCACTCCGGGGTGTGGCCGAGAACGGAGAGGCTGCCGGTCCCCGCGGTGAACAGGACAGCGCCGAAGATGGACCAGTCGACCACCCGCGGCGGCGGTTCGAGCCAGGCCACCCCGCGACGTACCTGTTCTCGGATCCCACCGGACATTGTGCCCCTCTAGCGGGAGATTAGTCTTAACGCTTCGGCGCGTTTGCTGGACGGGCGAGGCGCGAGCGCGCCGAGGGTTTAGGTATCGAGAGTCCGAGCATTCAAACGTGACGGGTATCCCGACGTTTCTCGCCGCGACGCTGGGTGGACTCGGCGGGAATCTTGCCGCTGGAACCCTCCGGGCAGGACTCCCCCGCCGGATCGCGTCGGCGGCGTGCCTGCTGTGGATCGCGGGTTGGATCGCGGTCGCGCCGTCGACAGCCCCTCGCGAGGAAGAGCCGTTCTATCTCGTTTCGATCCTGATCGGGGGCCTGCTGATTGCGTTTGCGGTGGTTCTCCCGCGGTTCGTCACCGCTCAGACAGATGACCCACGGGGACGAACATCGTCCATGAGCGTTCCCGAACCTCTCAGAAAACCGAAATCCCTCGGGCTGCCGGGCGTTGCCTTCGCGGCACCCGGCGGACTCGGACTCCTGTTCGGCAACGAGGTCCTCGTTCTCGCCTCCACCATTACAGCGGCGGTAACACTGATCGTCCTGTTTTTGTTCCGATGAAGCGTGGCCGTTCACTCCGGGTAACTCGGCACGCGTGCGGACCGCTCGGACCCGTCGACGAACGGCAATTCGACCGCCGTCGCAGAGTGCTCGTCGCCGTCGATCCGGACGGCGAGCGCGTGCTCCTCACCGAGCAGATCGACGACGTCCCGATCGAGCAGCGCCAACGCGATCGGTTCCTCGCGCGTCGGGCTGTGCACGGCCCTGGTCACCTCGCCCAGACTCTCGTCGCCGTCGAACACCGTCGCGCCGGCGTCCGGTAGCGGTCCGTCCTCCCCATCACCGTCGATGACGAGCCCAACCAGGCGCTTCGTCGGTTCGCCACGATTTTCGACGCGTGAGACGACCTCCTGGCCGACGAAACAACCTTTCTCGAAGTCGACAGCGTTGTGCAGGCCGAGGTTGTTCGGCACGCCGTCGTCGAGTTCGGTTTCGAACAGTGGCGTCCCCGCTTCCAGCGTCAGCGAGTTCCAGGTCTGCAGCCCGAATGCCGCGGCGTTCAGTCCCCGGTTCTCCAGGGTGTCCCAGACGTCCTCGGCGACGCTCGCCTCACAAACCACTTCGTAGCCAACCTCTCCAGTCGGTGCGTCGGTCCGGACGACGGTCACGCCTGCGTCGCCCATCGATCCCCGTCTAAAGGTGAGCTGTTCGTCTGGGGTCTGTTCAGTAAACACGCTGGCGACCTTCTCGGTCGACTCGGCGCCGTGGACGCCGAAGACGCCGAACTCGTCGGTCGCGACCGTGATCTCGACGTCCTGGATGAACGTCTTCTCGCTCCAGTCCGCGGCGATCGGCTGGCCCTCGCCCGCGGGCACAAAGAGCAGGAGTCGCTCGCCGCCGTTGTAGATGTACATGTCCGTGCGGATCCGGCCCTGCGGAGTGAGCAACAGTGCGTACGCCCCCCGGCCGTCGACCGTGGGGACGTTGTTCGAGACGGCGTTGTCGACGTACTCGATGCGATCCTCGCCGGTGATCGCCAGGACGTCGTAGGCCATCTCGGTGACGCCCACGACGTTGCGGACGGCGCCGTGTGAGCGGTCAGGCCGGCCGTACTCCGTGACGAACGTCCGGCCGCCACGCTCCTCGAACGTCGCGTCGTGTTCCTCCTGGACCTCGCGGAGCAGCGTCATACTGACCGGTCCGGGCCGCCGAGGGTTAACTCCTGCGAGCGCCGTCCGCCCCGCAGCGTCGGATCAGGATTCGTCCAGTACGCGGTCGACGAGCGGTTCGATCTCGTCGTCGGCCGTCGTGAGGAACGGTCCGGGCATGGTCCGGACGAGCCCGCCTATCGCCACCGCAAAGCTGAGCGCCCGGGCGGGGTCCGAGCCGGCGGAGAAAACCGCAACGGCGTTTCCCCGAACGTGATCAGTTCCGCCATACCTCTCACATTTGTGGCAACTGTCTTAAGTCACCATGGTCGGAGCAATTGTGTCACGACCGCGACCGCTCAGTTCCCAGCTGGCTCGCCTGGGGACTGCTGGCCCCGTCTTTTGCCGTCACCGGCCGCTTCCTCGACGGTATCTTCGACCGCGTCCTCGACTGCCTCCTCGACCGACTCCTGTACGGTCTCGCCGACTGCATCTTCGACGGTATCCTCGATCGTTTTCTCGACCTCGCGGGTCATCCACTTCGGATCGAACCGCGCCATCTTCCAGACCACGTGGATGGCATAGGAGATGAGCACGCCGAGACCGAACGCCAGCCCCACCTGCCCCCCGACCGCAACCATGAGAACGACTGCAACGACGATCATCACCCCGTAGGCGAGGTCGACGATCGCATCGACACGACCTGGTTTCATGCCTACTCTTGACGAAGTGGGTGTAAGGCTCTTCCGAAAGGTGCCGCCGATCTCAAAATCAGACGATAAGACTGCAGAGTACAGGGAGTTGAGAATATGATTATTTCCTCCTGATACTGGTGGCTGTAAATACGTGAACACTCGAATTGAGAATCCAGGCGGAACGGATCTGTCTCCGCAGATAGACAGCCAGACGTGATTCAGTTAGGCTATGCCGTCCTAACTCCCGTTGGTCGGGCCATGACACAGCCGATGGACTGTCCTGGCACTGGACGGAGTCACGTCTGGCTGTCTAGCAGAGACTGGTGAGTGAAAAAATTACAGCCACCAGTATGACTGCCGGGACCCTTCGCTGTCTCCATTCCGGAGACAAACCACACACTTTTAAACCATAACCAGCTTGTCATTAGCATAGTGACGACGACACAGAGCAACCTGGCGGGGCTGTCGCGGTACATCTTCCGCGTGCCGCGGTGGTACGCCAGCCTCGCACTGTCGCTCACCCTCGCTGCACTCACGGGTATCGTCGCGTTCGACTCGGCGTACCCGCTCGACGACGCCTGGCGTGGCGTGTTTTTCGTTGGCCTGCCGACGGTCGCGGCGAGCCTCCTCACCGTGCCGGTCGACCGCGCGCTCGGCGGGCGGCTGACGAACGACCGCGCGTCGCTGCTCGCGCTGGTCTGCGAACTGCTGATCATCGCCGTGCTGCTGGTCGCGGGGCTGCTGTCGGGGCTGCTCGGGTTCACCCAGGAGTTCGTCCTCGACGCGCTGCTGGTGGCGCTGGCTGCCGTCTTCGCGCTGCGACTGCTGGTCATCCTGGCGGTCTCGAACCGGCACCCGCTGCGGGCGATGATTCCCGCCAGCATCCAGACGGTCGCCGCAGCCGTGCTGCTGTTCGTCTACAGCGGCACCCTCTACTACCTCCAGGTCGGCGGCCCGTTCCTGCAGACGTTTTTCGCCCGGCCCGAACACACGGCGCTGGAGCTCCAGTACAGCATCTACCCGTTCGACTTCGTCCTGCTGGGGGTCACCTGTCTCGTCCACGCGACGGCGGCGCTCGTATTCCTGGCAATCGTCGACCGCCCCTGGCGCTCCTCGCTGGACGTCTCAGTGCTGGATTTCATCCAGGGGTTCATCGGTCACCTCGCCGAAGATTCGCGCGAACTCGAGGGGTTTTTCGAGAACATCGGCGAGGAAGCGGTCGTCCCGGTCACGGTCTTATCCTTCCGGCGGCCGGAGGGCGAGGAGAAAGCGCGGTTCGTGTTGCCGATGATCCACCCGGGGCCGATGGGCGACATCGGCGGCGGCAACCTCCCGGTCCAGTTAGCCGAGGCGACCGACGCGCTGAGCTTCGCGCCCCACGCCACGGCGGGCCACGACTTCAACCTGGTCACCGAGCGCGAGGTCGACCGGGTCTGTGCAGCGGCCGACCGCGCCCTCCAGCAGCTCGAATACACCGACACGGCGACCCCCGGCGTCCGGGCCGCGGAGGGCGACGCCACGCTGACGGGCCATGCGTTCGGTGACGACACACTCCTCGTCAACTCCTTCTCGCCTACGTGCGCGGACGATGTCGAGTACGCCGTCGGCCTGGCCGCCGCCTCCGAGGCCCGGGCGAGCGGGCTCGACGACGTGTTGCTCGTCGACGCCCACAACTGCAACGACGGCCTCGAGGGCGGCGACCTCGGACACGTGGTGCCGGGCAGCCGGCGCTCGTTCGACCTGCTCGCCGGCGCCGGCCGCATCGGCAAGCGCCTCGCCAGCCTGGACCAGCGGCCCCTCCGACTCGGGACCGCCTGGGACGGGACACCCTGGGGCCCCCAAGAGGGCATCGGCCCGCTCGGCGTCCGCGTGGCGGTGCTCGAAGCCGGTGACGACCTGACCGCCTACGTCCTCGTCGACGGCAACAACATGGAGCCCGGGCTCCGCGAGCAGCTCCTCGGGTCGCTCGACGGCGTCGACACTGCCGAGGTGATGACCAGCGATACCCACGTCGTCAACACCGTCGACGCGGAGAACCAGGTCGGCGCGGACCTTCCGGAGGACGAACTGATCGACCTCGTGCAGTCGCTGGTCGATTCGGCCATCGACGACCTCGAACCCGTCGAGGCCGGAATGGCGACCGAACGGACCGAGGTGACCGTCTTCGGCAACGACCGCACCGAGACGCTCGCCAGCCACGCCAACGCGATGGTCCCGATGGCGACCGGGCTCGCCGCCGCCTCCGTCGTCGGGGTGCTGGCTATCTCGATTCTCATCTTCCTCATCGCCGAGAACCTGCCGCTGTAGGGCGTTGGTAGCGGGCGTAGGACTACCAACCCCGCGTGTTCGACTTATACTGGTGGCTGTAATTCTTTTACTCACCAGTATTACCCGCCGCGCGTGTCGGTGTATTTCAGTGCTTCCCAGACGCCCACGAGGAGGACGAAGTATACGACCAGTATCCCTGCGGTCGCGACGTAGCGCAGTGACCCCTCGTACTCGCCGTAGGTGCCGATCACCCAGCCGAACAACCCGGCCAGGCCGGTGGCGATGATGATGAACCCCAGGACCCGATCGCCGAGTTCGGTCATGGTGACCGTGCTACGGGTTCTGCGATCATAAATGGCGGAAACGAGGTGGATTCAGGGTACCTGCGTGATGGTGACGGGGAACTGGTCGCGGTGAGTTCGAAGGCGCCGAGGGAGCGATTTGAACGCTCGAGTCCTCTCGGACACCTGCTCTCGAGGCAGGCGCCTTGGCCGGGCTAGGCTACCTCGGCTCACTTGCCTGTACCCGAGCGCTGTTGTTATCCGTTTCGATTCAGCGTACAGACCTGGTGGGGTGGGAGTGCTGTGGGTTCCTTGCATGGACGACTCGTAGGGAGTGAAGCAACTGCCAACGGAGCGTTGAAGAAAGCCCTCGGCCGCCTCGCGGCTCACGCTGAGCGACATATTCGACGGACGTGGTTGCGTCGAATAGGGGCCGCTCAGCGACCGCGACGTGGCCTCGCCCTTTCAGTCCACCAGGGACGATGTCTGTCCGGCCGGCAGAAACCCGGCAGTTGTGTAGCTCGCAGACAACCGGTGGTTGGTCGACCGGCAGTCAGGTAACCGTCGAAGGCAGAATTCTCAATTCGAGTTTTCACGTACGTACAGCCACCAGTATGACCAGGTCGGGAAGTGCGGTCACGAGCGCCAGGTGCTGGCTGTCGTGGCCGCGCCGGCCGGCGGTCGCGTCGCGTGAGCGACGGGCCGGGCTACCCGGAACCGGACTGTCAACAACGAGGCGGATTCCGCAAGACCTATTTTGTGTGGTTCGGTGCACACTCACATGGACGTGGCACCGGACGTTCTCGAAGCAGCGACCGAGGACCTCGAAACGGCGCTCGAAGAAGTCGACGATCTCGAAGCACGCTACCACATCCGCGAGGCCGCACAGCGGGTCGTCATCGCGGAGTGGGAACAGGAGAGCGACCCCGAGACGACCGGCGCGTAGCGCCGGCCCCGTCTCCCGTCGTTCACCGCGGATAGCCGGGCCGCTCTGTCTCGACCGGGTGCGGCCGGAGTCTCGCGATTCTCCCGCTATTCCTGCGATCAGTGGACGGGCACCTCGATCAGTGACACGCCCTCGTCGATCGTTGCCTCGAGGCTGTCCCGGAGCTCGGCGGCGGATTCGGGGCGGTAGCCGTCGATGCCGAAGCTCTCGGCGAAGGTGACGAAGTCGGGGTTAGTGAGGCCGGTGCCGAACGACTCGCCGGTGTGGTCGACCTGCTTCTTGGAGATGAGGCCGTAGTCGTCGTCGTTGAACACGACGGCCGTGAACGAACAGCCCATCCGCGTCGCGGTCTCGAGCTCGGCGGCGTTCATGAGGAACCCGCCGTCGCCGGTGGCCGCCACGACGTTCGTCTCAACGGCCAGGTCCGCCGCCACCGCGCCGGGGACCGCGATCCCCATCGACGCCAGCCCGTTCGAGATGATGCACGTGTTCGGTTCGTACGTGGGAAAGTTCTGCGCAATCGCCATCTTGTGGCTGCCGACATCGGAGATGAGGACGTCGTCGTCGGCCATCGCCTCGCGGAGGAGGGGCAGCACGCCACGGACGGTAAAGGGTGCCTTGGGTTCCGGGTCGCGGTCGACGTCGGCGACGATCTCCTCGCGGATGTCGGCGTACCACGTCGGGTCGTAGGCGACGTCGGTGTCCTGACACCAGCCGGTGATCGCCCGGAGGGTGCGTCCGACGTCGGCGATGATCTCGATTTCGGGGTTGTACACCTCGTACACCTCGGCGGGTTCGCTGTCGACGTGGACGAGCGTCGCGTCACCGATGCCCCAGTCGGCGGGATCGTGTTCGGCGATGTCGAATCCGACGGTCACGACGAGGTCG
>PXSQ01000027.1:75084-77707 GCA_003022725.1 Halobacteriales archaeon SW_7_65_23
AGTCGGGATCCGGCGCCGCGAACCGGACGCGTTTGCGGTTCGCCATCGGCGTCTCGTCGGTCTCCTCGGCGGCGACGTCCTCGGGGAGTTCGAGGTGGGTCGCGCCGGGTTTCTCGTACTCGGCGAGTTTGAACGCCTTCCGGACGGACTCGTGGACGATGTCGGGGTCGTTGAGTTGGGCGTTCCACTTCGTCACCGGTTCGAACGTGTCGACGACGTCGATTGCCTGGTGGCTCTCCTTGTGGAGGCGTTCGAGGCCGCCCTGGGCGGTGATCGCCACCACCGGACTCTTGTCGAGGTGGGCGTCGGCGACGCCGGTGAGGAGGTTGGTCGCACCGGGGCCAAGCGTCGCCAGGCAGACGCCAGCTTCGCCGGTGAGGCGGCCGTGGATATCGGCCATGAACGCCGCACCCTGTTCGTGTCGCACCGGGACGAACGTGACCGAGGAGTCCCGCAGCGAGAACAGGAGGTCCTCCATCTCCTCGCCCGGGAGCCCGAAGACGTGCTCAACGCCCTCGCGTTCGAGGCAGGCGACGAGCAAATCTGATGCTTTCATGCGCTAGGTATTGACGCTCCCTCTGCTTAATTCCGGTTGCTAGGAATAGCTGTTCGAAGAACTGCTACCGCAGTCGCAGTGGTGTCGAAAGCCCCTGCCCCTTTCATTCCCACCCGAACCGCGGGCCTGCCCTTCCTCGGGTCGCATGGCCCTCGCGGCTCGCGAGTTATCACAAACCACTAAGTTGCGGGGGGCGAACGCCGGCACATGGCCGACGAGGACGAAAACGAGGAGCCGGCAGTGACCCTCGGCGAGGGTGTCACAGTCGAGGGCGCACCGCTCGCGCGCATCGCCGCCCGGTTCATGTGGGGCATCGAAAAGAGCACGATCGTCGAGCGCGAGAGTGAGACGGTCATCCGGACGCCGGACGGCCCGCGCGAACTCGGCGACGTCCTCGCCGAGGTCGACGAGCCGTACTTCTCGACCCGACAGGAGTTCGTCGACGCCGTCGAAGCGATCATCGGCACCGGCCCGGTCCCGACCGCCGAACCGGCACCGGACGCCGCCGACGAGGGAGCGACGGACGAGGAAGACGCTAAAGCGGAGGAAGGCGCGCCCGAAGAGGCGGAATCCGAGGACGACGAAGAGTAACGGCGGGGCCACCGAACGTCCGCATGACGGATCCAAGACGGCGCGAATTATATACCGATACTGCCCGTTGGAAGAGTTATGACACTGCCGATCGATCCGGCCCAGCTGACAGCAGCGGACATCGGGGAGAAGCAGGCCACCCTGGAGATGGAGCACAGCGAGGCGATCGAGTTCGTCCGCGAGTGTTGCCTGGAGACGGGCTTTGGCATCCCTGTCGAGTTCTCGCCGTCGGAACTGCTCAACGAGAAAGTCGACGCGGATCGGGATCCCTACTACGTCCTGGGTGCGTGCAACCCGAGCGTGGCCGACCGGGCGCTGGACGCCTCCGAAAAGCGCATCGGCGGCCTGTTCCCGTGTAACGTCATCATCTGGGAGGAGGAACCCGGCCTCCAGCGCGTCTACCACGTCTCGATCATGCGCATCGCCCGCCTCGTCGGGATGGCCCCCGACGACGACGCCTGGGCCGACATCGTCGCCGACACCGGCGAACTCACTGAGGACCTGTTCGAACGCATCTACGCAGAAGCCAGCTAGATCCGCTGCGAAAACCACGGGTTCTTGGCTCCGCTCCCGGACAGCCCTCTCATGGAACTCACAGTGCTGGGGTCGGGCGGCAACTCGCCCACGCCGATGCCCACCTGCGGGTGTCGCGTCTGCACCGAAGCCCGGGAGAAAGGCGCTCCCTACGCCAGGCGCGGCAATTCCCTGTTCGTCCACGACGAGAACGTCCTGATCGACACCCCCGAACTGGTCTGGGAGTCGCTGAACCGCGAACGGATCGAAGCGGTCGATCACATCCTCCTCACACACTTCCACGCCGACCACACGATGGGGCTGCGCGTCCTCCAGGCGCTCGGCATCGAGTTCGCCTACGACGGGATGGAGATCAGTGTCTGAGTGGCCGGATGGGGCAAGCAGTTAGAAGTCGGTCAGCCGCGACTGGATACCGGCGACCAGCTCTGACTTGCGGCGGAGGTCGGCGAGCGACACCGGGAGCTGGCCCGAGAGCTGCTGGATCGCACCGTGGAACGTCTCGGCGGTCGCGGGCTCGTTCTCGAAGGCGTGGCGGACCCCCTCGCGGACCTGCCAGACGCCGACCGGCGCCCAGTAGTCGTCGGTCACCTCGCGGAGGACGAGACACTTCGCCTGTCGGTCGCGCTCCCGGAGGTGCTCCAGCACGCCCAGGCGGGCGGCGTAGTAGGCGCCGGCCGTCTCCTCGACGTAGCCGGTGCGACCCTCGTAGCCCTCGTGGGCACTGGCGAGGTAGTAGTCGCTCGCCTCGGGGTTCCAGACGCTGTCGGGCGCTTTCATCTCGACGAGTTCGAACTCCCAGTTGCCCGGCGTCAGGATCACCCAGTAGCGGTTGCCCATGTACTCGTTGGCCCAGACCTGGACGGTGTCGACGCTGTTGCTGTGCTGGAGACCGCCCCGGAGGTACTGGCCGACGGTGTCGTCGACGGCGGTGATCGACCACCG
>PXSQ01000027.1:77889-78765 GCA_003022725.1 Halobacteriales archaeon SW_7_65_23
CTGGACGCCGACGAACCCGTCCCAGGTGTCGTCGACGTCGACGTCGGCCGAGCGCGTGGAGTTGAGGAGGCCGGAGCGGCGCTGGAGGACGTCCTCGACGCCCAGGCCCCGCGCGTACCAGTCGCCGCTGGTCGCGTAGGCGGCGGCGTCGGCGTCCTCGGCCATCGGCGAAAGCACGCCCGTCGAGACGTTCGGGTAGCCCGACCGCCCGACGAACACCTCCGGCGCCGTCGACCCGAAGAGCGCGTCGCCCTGGAGGCGCTCGTCGAACTGTTCGGCGACGCCCTCCAGGTGTTCGGTGATCGCGTAGGACTTCTCCTCGGCGAGACGGCGCCGCTCGTCGGCCTCGTCGCGCTGGAAGTCCGCCACGAACTCGTCGAGACCAATGCCCATACACGTGATATCGGGACCCAGCGGTTTCAATCAGTCGATAGTCGCCACGCCGGAACCGGTCGACCTCGCCCCGTCGGAGGGATTCCGATCGTTCGGGGTCCCGGCCCGGTAGCACTGCTCGCCGGGTTCGGCCCCCCGGAGCAAAAACCCCGCCCACCCCGGGACTGTGCAGGCATCTCGCAGGCAGGGCTTCCCGAGAGACCGCCCGGAGAGCACAAGACCCGAGTGGTATCGGCCCGCAGCGGACGCCATGACGAAGTGGCTCCGGAGCGGGCGCCGGCGGGACCTCTCGTTCATCCTCTACGACGAGGGGCCGCTCCACGGACAGGCGCTCAAGTCGCGGCTGGAATCGCACTACGGCGAACGCATCGACCCCAAATCCTTCTACGGGGCGCTGGACGCGCTCGTGGACGGTGGCCACCTCGAACTGCAGGAGTCGGGCATTCACGACGAGTACCTGCTGACCGACGCGGGCCGGGAAAT
>PXSQ01000028.1 GCA_003022725.1 Halobacteriales archaeon SW_7_65_23
CATGTGTTAGTCGTCCGCTGGCTGTTCGATGGATTCGATCCCGGGGATCCCCTGGACGCCCATCGCGGCCAGTTCCTGTTTGAGTGCCTGTTCGTCCTCGACGTTCTGGGAGAGCTCCATCGCCTGTGCGAAGTTCTTCACCAGCCCACAGTTCGGCCCCTCCGGGGTCTCGGAGGGACAGATGCGCCCCCACTGGGTCGCGTGGAGGTCCCGCGCCTCGAAGTGTGGCTGCGAGCGCGAGAGCGGGGAGCGCAACCGCCGCAGGTGCGAGAGCACACCCATGTAGTCGGTCCGGTCGACCAGTTGGGAGACGCCCGACCGGCCGCCCACCCAGTTGCCCGTCGCGATGGGGTGTTCCAGCCGCTCGGTCAGCACGTCCGACCGGACGACCGTCGACACGGAGAGCTGCCGATTGCGCATGTTCGCCCGTTCGAGCTGGTATTTCACGTCCCGTGCCAGCTTGTTCAGGGCCGTCCGGAACAGATCCCGCATCAGGTCGCCCGACACCTTCAGGCGCTTGTTCGCGTAGTGGTCCTTGTCGTCGGCCTCGCGCCGGCTCAGTGCCAGCTCGAAGCACGCCTCGGCCATTCGGCAGAGGTAGTACGCCTTGTTGATGCGGACGTCTTCCTCGTCGACGCCGTCCTCGTGGAGGTGGGGCAGCAGGTAGCGGTCGATCACGTAGTTCGCCCGCTTGAGCTGGTAGTTCTTCCCCTGCCCGGAAGCGACGCGCTTGCCCAGCGCCTCGATGGCTTCCTCGGTCGTCTGGACCTCGGCGGCCTCCAGATTCTCCAGCATGAACTTCACGATCTCGGGGTCGTCACTGACCCGGTGGACGATCTCCTCGTCGGATTCGAGCCCCAGCGCCCGAACCAGCGTCACGAAGTTCACGCTGCCCGAGACCGAGGGGAACGAGACCTCCAGCAGGCCGTCACGCGTCCGCTCACACAGCACGAGTGCCCGGTATCCGCGGCGCTGCGAGAACGTCTTGGCCACCTCGATCGTGTCGCCGTACTTGGTGTCGGTTTCGGCGAGGATCTTGTTCGGCGCGAGGTCCTCGCTGGTCATCAGCACCCGTTCGGAGCCGTTGACGATGAAGTAGCCGCCGGGGTCGGCGGGGTCCTCGCCGATGTCGATCAGTTCCTCGCGCGTGAAGTTCGCGATGTTGCACTTCCCCGAGCCGACCATGATCGGCATCCGGCCGATTTTCGTCTCGGTCTGGTCGACAACCCGTTCTTCCTCTTCCTCGCCACCCTTGATGACGGCCATCTCCATGAACACCGGCGCAGAGTAGGTGATGTTCCGGAGCCGCGCTTCCTGGGGGTACAGCAACTCTTCGCTGCCGTCGGCCTCCCGCACGCGCGGCGTGACAATTCTGACGTCACCGAGTTCGACGAACACCGGTTCCTCCCCTTCCTTGTCGCCGATGTCCGTTTCGATGGTCGCTTTCTCGTCAACGACCTCCTGCATCCCCCGGTCGAGAAACGCGTTGAACGACCGGAAGTGGTGTTCTGCGAGCCGTTCCCGTGAGAAGTACTCCCGTGAGATCTGTCGTTTGTTGTCGATGTCCATTATTCCACCACCAGTCGGTACACCACGGCCCGGTCCGTGGTGCGTGAGTCGCGGACGATCTCGATCACGTCGCCGACCGCCGCCTCGTCGGGCAACGCCGGATCGGATCGTTTGATCTTCGGTAGATCTGTTTTCCGGATGTTGTACTCCTGCATCACGTCCTCGAGCTCCGCCTCGTCGAGGACGTTATGAGCTGGGACGAGTTCGTGTTTGCTTACATCTACCATGGGTGTGGCTTACCGGCTGAGAAGCTGGTCGAGATACTACAGAACGGTACCGCCGGGAACCATTTAACCCTTTCTAAATCCCGCCGTGCACAGCTATCCGTGCCGGGGGCGAGCGTCGGGGCCTGTGTTGGATACCGTGATGGTCCCGTACCCACCCCTTGTACGTGTGGTACAAAATAACTTGTGTGCCGAAATCGTTTGGAAAGTCTTAATACCCAAACCGGGAAAGGTTGGAATGCGAGCCCGGGTGGTGTAGTGGCCCATCATACAACCCTGTCACGGTTGTGACGCGGGTTCAAATCCCGCCTCGGGCGCTTCTCAGGGCTTCTACGGCCAGTTTTCCGGCTTTGTCGGGAGAAACGTATGGATCACGCCATAGGTCGTAAAGTGGGGTGCTTTAACGCCATCCCTTCGCCGTATAGCACTTACGAAAACGCTGAGGGTCGTATGATTAGATCAGTTTTAAAAGAGTTGCGTGTAGAAACCGCTAGTTCTAGCGTGGTGATACGATGAGTCGGATAACGCAGAAGACGGACGAAAACCACGTAGACGGGATCGTCCTGGTGTCACGCAAAGCACGCGAAAACCTGAGACAGATCGAAAGCTACCGAGAACACCGCCGCAACCTCTGCAACTGGCTGCTCAACCTCGGCAAAAGCCCGGAGAAAGCCGAGGGCTACGCACGCTCCACTACACAGATGCGGATGTGGCGACTCGACAAATTCTACCGCTGGATCTGGAACAACGTAGAAGATGGATACACCGAATCGATCACAACTGAACACGCAGACCAGTGGATGCAACACCTCGCACACCAAGAATTATCCGCGCAGTACAAATCGGACTGCCAGAAAAGCTGTAAAACACTATTCAAGTGGAAGAACTGGCGATCCGACAGAGACATCGACTGGGACCCTGCCATCAACTACACCGGATACACGGGCACGCACAGCCCGCGCGACTTCGTAACCCGGGAAGAACGCCGCCAACTACGGGAAGCCGCGTTGGAGTACGGCTCGGTCCCGGCCTACGACGGATTATCCCACCGTGAACGAGACCGCTGGAAAGCACACCTGGCACAACGCTTCGGAAAGCCCAAGTCGGAGGTCACACCCGCAGACTGGAAAAAGGCTAACTCGTTCAAGATCCCCTCTCTGGTCTGGACATCGATGGACGCCGGACTCCGCCCGATTGAGGTCGGCCGCGCCAAGGTTTCCTGGGTGGACCTCGGGAATGCAGTTCTGCGGATACCGAAGGAGGAATCTTCGAAGAACACGGAGAACTGGACCGTCCCTCTGCTTGACCGGACCGCGACTTTCCTGAAGAAATGGCTGGAAGAACGCCAACAGTACGACCGCTACGCGGGCAGCGATAGACTGTGGTTGACTCGTGAGGCCAATCCCTACACCACACAGTCACTTAACCACGTGATGAAGCGGCTCTGCGAAATCGCAGGGATTGACCGGACACACCGAAAGGTCACCTGGTACAGTATTCGTCACTCCACCGGTACCTACATGGCGAGGGAGGAAGGACTTGGAGCGGCACAGCAGCAACTCCGTCACAAAAGCGAACGTACCACGATGAAGTACGACCAAGCACCTGTAGAGGACCGGCAAGACGCACTTGACAAGATAGACTGAATCCGGTGCTCTGTGTGGATCCGTATACGGCAGTAAGTCGTTCCGTTTTCCACACCTGTTTCAAACCTGGTTGTCGAAGCCCCGGATATTGTTGAGGCCTGATTCAGTGCTGTCTTTCCAGGGCTGGCTGTCATTGTCGGGGCTGTTTCCCCTGCTGTTTTTCAAGGCCTGGGGTTTCGGGTGGGAAATGAGGAAGGAGTTGGTTAAGTATACAAACCAGGTCGATAGCCAATGCATTGGCTAGGCACGCTCTTCTGAAGCAGATTTCACGAGTTGTATCTCCGGAGAGGAGTACAGGACGAACTTCCAACTCTGTTTTTAGAAATTCTGGGAGAAAAATGCACGAGCTAGGCCTCGAAGTAGGATAGGTTCTGTGCTTTTCTGTAGATCGTTGCGTCAAACCAGCCGCGTCGTCCCCCCTTTCCAATTTAAATCAGCGAAGCCAAACTTTTCAACAAAATGAAGAAAAACTTGCTCATCCTGATAATTGTTTTCCTGGTTTCCCTGGCGGCTTCCCAGTCCGTAGAGATACAAAGGGGAGGTGTTCAGGTTTCCCAGGTAGAAAACAGTGAGTCAATACTTAGTTTCAGTGTAGAGGGAGATTTTGATTCTGTGGAGGCAAGGATTACAGGAGTTGAGCGTGAAGGCTTTAACCTCCGGCTTGCAGAAGATTCCACCGGACTACTGAACCCGCCAACCAACACAGAGAACCTCTCCTTCACAATCAACGAACCAGGAACATACCACCTCGTATCACTGGACCAGACCACTCTGGCGTACGACCAGGAAAACAGGAACTGCCTAAGATTCTACCAAGTCCCCGGCAACTACAGAGAAGTAACAGAATGCCCCGAAGAAGCCGGAACAATACCGCCTCCAGAAAAAGAATCAATACCTGAAACAGACCTACCGGTCATACCACTAACCGGCGCAATTGTAGTTCTAACCCTCGCCGCCATCCTCTACCTAAGACAAAAATAAAGACAAACTCCAAAAAACCCCTCCGCTTTGTTCAAAAACCGTGTCTTTTCTATAAAAATTTCGGTGAAAATCGGCCATAGAGCACGCTCTCTAAGATTTTTTGAACAAAGCCAATCGATGAAAACATATCTCCGCATCTTTCCTCATCCACCCCCTGAGGAAAACTGATTTAAGATATGAGTGTCATTAATTCATCCATGACCGGAGTTGTTATAGATGAAGATGTCCGACATGGAAAGCCTATAGTAAAGGGAACGAGAATAACTGTTGAAGAGATTTTAGGGATGCTGGAGGCTGGCCTGAGTTTCGGGGAGATCGAGGAAGAATACGGTTTGAGTAAAGAGGAGATAAAGGCTGCTATAAGATACGTAAGCTCATTTATAGAAGGAGAAGAGACAGGGATGTACGCCTAGAGGGTAATCAAATACATGAAGTTTCTAGTAGATGAGAACCTTCCTGCCTCTTTAGCCAAGAGGCTTAGAGAGGAAGGTTATCAGGCAGAACATATACTCGAACTTGAGATGAAAGGAGTGAAAGATGAGAAAATCGCTCGTTACGCCAAAAACGAAGACTATATTTTGCTGACTAAAGATCTAGAGTTTGGCAGCCCCGAACATTATCCTCCGCAATCCCATAACGGAGTAGTGATTGTCCGCCTCCCCAATAGATTAGGCGTAGAAGCTATACACAGCAAAATAACAGATTTTCTCCAAAACTACAGCCCCGAAAACCTGAAAAATTTTGTAAATATCCTGGAAGAGGCCCGATACCGTCGAAGACCCCTAGAAAACACAGATAAGTGAACTACCTGTTCAAGACAACATTTCTACACCCTCCCCCTATCTTCTCCATCAAGTATAAAAAAACAGACTACATCGTCAACAATAGGTGACAACAGACAATGTCGGAAGATTCGAACCAATCCAACCTTTCCAGAAGAGGATTTCTAGCTGCGGCAGGAACTGCAGCTCTGGCAGGGTGCCAAGGTGACGATAGCAGCGGGAATGGAGGAGAAACTCCTACTGAAAATGGTAGTGATACGGAGAACGGTAAATCAGAGAACGGAAACGGAGATGTTAATACTGAAGTATCTATTCTGGACGGAGATGGTAATGAATACGAGGATGGAGAAAAAGTTACGGATGATAGTTTCTCGGTTGAAATTGAGCCCTCTGGTTCTCTTGAAGGCGTCCAGGTATACCTTGAGAACAAAGAAGGCCACCAAATCCACGATGATCAGCCTTTAGGATACTTCCTGCACCACAGCGACGTCCATGGCTTGCCGGAGGACGGCACAATCCAAGACGAGATACCCTACGAGGACGTATGGAATAAAGCGCAGAGAAGATACATACAGAAGCTTTTCCTCCACGACGAGATCGCCTGGGACGAAGATGACAGTACAGACATTGGAGATATCTGGGATGAAGCAGGAGGAGAGTTCGAACTTGTTGTTGAGGCAGAGGTAGACGGTGAAGAAATCTCAGAATCCGTCGACCTCAATCTCCCACACCCAAGAGAAACACTCGACCTAGAAGAACACAACAACAGAATACAACAAGGATGGAATGACCTACCAGAAAACGACGACGTAAGATGGCAGACCGTGACAGATTACGACATCTTGAGAAAAATAGCCGGGCCATACATGCGAAGAAAGAATGAAGGAATACCTTTAGGTCCCGTTGAGCATGACGATATTTCCACGGAAATAGTTCTTCAAGACATTTCTGAATATCAGGAAGGTTCTGAAGGATATATATCTCCGGCGTGGGGTTTCTACATAGATAAAGACCCGGAAGAAGTACAGAGATTTTTAGACAGAGAATATGAGAGAGAAGGAGAAATAGGCGGTATTGAAATTCTATCTCAAGAACGGGATTTAGGTTGGATGGTTGTCGAGCTTAAAACAGCCTATGATGAAGAGGAAAACATTCTATTCTATGGCAATGGCAAACCCGGAGAGACTCAAGGCGTGGAAACACTGGTCGAACACTACACAGGCGAAGGAAATTCCGTAATAGATGAACACCCTGAAATGATGGAAAATCCGGGATACAGGGAAAGATTCAAATTAGCGACTGGAAATGAGTTATTATTAGGCAGATTCGATATGGACTCTGCAACCTCTAAGACAGGCAGTATAAGAGTAGCTGAGTGGGTCCCTGATAATACTGAGAAGTATTTCGATGAACTTGTTGACCGATCCCAGGATTCCGGCTACTACAAGATGGGATTATCCCCTGAAAGCGGCTATACAATAGCAGGCGGCGTAGAAAGTCACTCACTACCAGAAGACTTGACGGGGTATTTCCGTCTTCCAAACGGTGATACGTTATATGGAGCTCGACGAGATTAAGCCCAAGTTTAAGAATAAAGAAAACAAAGTAGAAACTCATTGTGAAGAGAAGATTTACTCGTCTGAAGTGCTGCCTGGCTTTGGTTTTTTTGTTTTCTTTCGTGATCCTTCCAGCTGCAGCACAGACCAGTGAATGTGAGAATGATACTGTAAACGGTGCGTGTCAAGAACCTTACTACGCTGACGACCAGAACGTCTATAATTACGATAATGATGCTTCTTGGGTGTTTGAGAACAGTGATCCCAGTCAGGACGGACCGACAATATTCTTTGGTTCCCAAGTAGTTGAGAACAACCCCTCAGAACCAGGCACAATACACAAGGATGAAGAGAACTCAGGGAATCTCGTCGAAAAATATGTTAATGATCCTAGCGAGGCAGAAGGAGGGTCTCAAGAAAACTTTGGAAGAGGTGAAGTACGGAGCAATACCATCTCATCCATAACTAATCAATATATAGATTCAAACTCAAATGGAGAAAATTTCCTGGTCACGCCTCCAAATGAAGGAATGTGTGGAGACGGTATAGTACAGGGAGACGAAGATGATAGTGGAAGCAGCGACTACTGCCCGGAAGATGCAGGGCTTCCAGAAACTAAGACAGTAAGCAGCCCAACACCGTCAAAAAACGGAAAATTCGATGAAGCAGGTTCGACTTCTGAAAGTTTGTCCACGGATAGTGCAGGCCCCAGCGAAATACATGTTGACGGTGATGTCTCACCACAAAACTTTCCGGACTACTACGTCAAAAACGACTACATCGTAAAAGTAGACCCTGAATCAGACACTTCAACATACGAAACTATAGATCATACATACGAAAAGAGTGTCAGCGGTGTATACTACCGATCTCTCACGGATCCGAAAGACAATTTCGATGGGGGCAACGCTACTATTCTCACCGGCGAATACTGTACCGACGTTGAAAAAACTGAAGAACCTCTATACGAAGAAGTAAACGTAGAACCAGAAGGCACCGAGGAATATTCAACTTCGGCAGAAGTCTACAAAGACGGTGAAGTTGAAAAAAAGACAGAAGGAAATATAGAATGGATAATATCGGGAAGAGGCACCTACTTTGCGGTAAGCGCCCGCGCTCATAACTGCGTAGGAACTACAAAAACCTGGGATTGCTCTTGCGATCCCTCGGGCCAGAATCCTGATTGTGATTGTACAGAGGATGATATAGAAGCTCATCAAAGTTTCAATGGCGCTGAGACAGCTGAAACTCAGACAATCGCCTTGACATACGATGACTACGATACTGATAAGGATTTTACTTATTGGGATCCGAATGATGATCTTTCCTTTAGTTCAGGAAATGTTATCAATGGTAATAACGGTTACTTTGCGTACGGTTCTCCTGTTGATTCACGGGACGCCTCAAATGACCCTAGTGTTTCCAAGAGCACTTACGGAGTTTATAGAGACGGAGGCTCATTTATAGCGAACAGGCAGTCTCTCACAGTTGCCAATGCTGACGGTCAGAACGGTAGAAGCAATGGTATAGTAGCTTATAACGAGGATTCGAACAGTATAAGCGGAAGTACTGAGGGCTTCCTGAGCAGTGAATTAGTGGATTACAATGTGAAAGACTACTTAGAGAGTTCAGATGTAAAGAGTAAGATTAGCTGTCCGGAGGATCGCTGTCTGGCCTCTGTGGATGTTACTACGGAGAGGAGTGGATGGAGTCATTACGGGACTGGAGGGTTTTCACCTCAGGTTTACAGTGTCTCTGTTGATTCTACTGTTTCGGTGAGGGATTCGGCTGGTGCCTGTGAGACTTACAAGGATTTGAATCCTGGTGTTTCTGATCAGGAACTGGATTGTTCTCCGGGCCCTAACTTTGATGTCTGTGGTGCTTATACTCAGGAGGAGAAGATTTTCTTTGAGGGCCCGGACGTTTCTGCTAATGCGGATAGTTACAAGGCTCATTATGAGGCGTGTCTCAGGCCTCAGAACGGTGACAGCGACAATATGTGTGTGGAGCCGAACCGGGGAAGCGGCACCAGAAAGGTTGATGAAGGTGTTGTAAGAAATATTACTCCTTTCTACCATAATGATACGTATCAGAGCGGTGGGAATGCTGCTGATCCTGCTGTATGCCTGAATACTGACAGTGATACAGGCGGTGAATGGTATAACCTGGACGACTGGAAAGCCACAGAATACGTCAGAAAGGAAATCGGGGATAACAGTGGGGTCCGGTCAGATGCTCTGGCATCCGATGAGTGGATGGATTACTGGATTGATGAGCATCCTGATCAGGATGCTGATCCGAAAGCTATTGATCCCAAGATTCTGGGGCAGACATTCAATAGCGAAACTATGAAAGGTGGTTTTGCGTTGGAGCAGGATTGCTGGAGTGGCCAGGACTGTGCCACCTACCCTGGGTCTCATCAGGAAAACTCCGGTGACTTCGATATAAACGTTCCTTATGAAGGCGGCAAGGGAACAAGTTTTGAAGCCGGGAGAAGAGAGCTTGATTATTCTACTAATGCTAGTTATGATTTCAATCTCTCTAACGTTCAGAACCAGGTTCTCTCGGGAGAGACTGATGATTACATAGCTGTCAATACTCAGGACGAGGAGACGCCGAGGAGTATAAGTACTGAGGCTTTGAACAACAGCAGGATCAATGCCAAAGATGATGAGTGGGCTCTGGCTCCTAACCTCAGCTTCGGTGTGAATAATTATGGAGAGCCAAGGCTTCCAGAACAGTGCCACGGTGCTTCCAGGGTTCAGGGAGAGAATCTTACCAAAAGGGACAGGGATTACGCTAACTCGTATGTTTACGCTCAGAATGATATTTACAGCGGTGGAGAATCAAGTGGAAAGAAGGACGGTATGTGGATAGATCCTGATGACAGCAGTCTTTCAGCTTTCAATGGAGAACTAAGCTGTGATTTGACGGGTATGGACTGGGGTTACGGTTTCAATGAGTCAGGTTATACTGATGGAGACGTCACCTGTGTTGAGGGTGACTGCTTCGAGCCAGGTTATTCCTCTTTCGATCCTATGGTTGTTGTCGGCGACATCAGCTTTGATGAAAATGCTTCTGGCCCTGGGTTTAACGGGCCTGCGTGTGGAGATGATCCAGGCGAGATACTGTTGAGGGAGTACGAGACAGGCCAGTTTGATCCTGATGTAAATACTTTTGCATGTACCGACAAGCCGAACAAGTGTGTACATAACGGAACTGTCTACGAGGAAGGGAGCATGTTGAATGCAGGGGAGGGAAGGCCGGATGATGAAGATATTCAGTCAAGTCCTGACAGGGAGATCTGCCTGGGTGTAAACGATGAGGTGCCAGGGAGTTCCTGGCATGAAATAGATGACCGGGATAATGCGCGAGCAGGGTGTCGATCCCGCCGACTTCGAGTTCTATCTGGAGTCGTTCAAGTACGGTGTGCCGCCACACGGCGGTTACGGGCTGGGGATCGACCGGCTCGTGAAGCAGGTTGCCGGATGTGACAACGTGACCGAGGCGATTCTGTTCCCGCGCACGCCTGATCGGTTGACGCCCTAGGAAGGGTTGTAATCGGGCTTTCCGTAGTCACTATCGGCTTGAAAGCCCCCGCCCGCTCGACCCTCCGGGGCTCGCTGTGCTCCTCGGCCTTCGGCCTGCGGTGCTTACTTCGCCCGGGAGGGATCGAGCGCGCGGCCCCTTTCAGTCCACCCAGACGAACCGTGAGCCACACACCTCCCCAGCCAACTGCGATGCTCGCTCACTTCGTTCGCTGCGCTTCTCATCCACCGTCAGAGCACGCTCTGACGAGCCCTCGCTCGCTCCGCTCGCGAGGACCTCGCGCAGAATGGCTCGCGGCCCCTGCTCGCGGGTCGCTACGCTCCCCGCTCGCGTTCCGAGGGCTCCCTTCGGTCGCCCTCTCTGGCCACGCGAGTCAGC
This sequence comes from Halobacteriales archaeon SW_7_65_23, assembly GCA_003022725.1. Lineage (GTDB taxonomy): Archaea > Halobacteriota > Halobacteria > Halobacteriales > Haloarculaceae > Halovenus. Next base: position 10,686 of record PXSQ01000028.1, read on the forward strand.
ACGCGCCGCCTTCCGCGCGGCCGGGAGCGCGTGCCTGCGCCTCGCGCAGGTCGCGCGTGCCGGGAGACGGAGTCTCCCGAACCTCGCGGCGGAGCCGCGAGAACCCGGGGAAGGGCAGGCCTGCTGGGGGGGCGGGAATGAAAGGGGCTGCTCGATCCATCCCGGACGACGCAAGTAACGCAAGGAGCGCAGCGACTGAGTAACGCAGCGAGTCCCGGATGGTCGAGCGGGCAGGGGCTTTCTGCACAACTGTGACTGCAGTAGCGGTTGCTCCGATTCCTAGCGAGCGGGCAGGTAGCTACACCTTCGTCATCCGACGTTCATCGCGCGTTCGACGACGTCCTCACCGTACAGGTCGGCGAGGTCCTCGTGCTGGTCGGGGCGGTTCTCGTAGACGTCCTGGAACAGCGTGATCGGCGTCTGCAGCGCCTGATAAGTCGCCTCGTCCCACATCCGGTCGCTGCTGACCTCGACCTCGACGCCGTCGATGCGGACCGTCGCCGCCCGGGTCATCGCGATGGCGCCCTTGCCGGCCTCCTTTGCGGCCTCGAACTCCGCCATCGAGTCGACGATGTCGCTCAGGCTCGGCACGTACGCGAACACGTCGAGCAGTTCCTCTTTGAGCCCCTCCTCGTCGAGGGTCTGCTCGTCGCTGCCGACCCGCAGGCGGTAGCCGTCGGCCGTCTCCTCCAGGGAGAGCCGATCACCATCGTACACCTGGACGCCGTCTTCTTCGGTCAGCTCCTCCTCGCGGCCGTCGATCTCGGCGAGCCAGTAGCCGTCACGCGGCGGGAGCGGCGACTTGTTCGCCTCGACGACCTGACCCGGGGTGAGCGACCAGATGCCGAGCTGGCCTTTCGCCTGGTTGTCGGTCATGCGCTCGCGGTACCCTTCGACGTCGCGGATGTCGTCGAACGGCCCGTCGACCGCGATGAGGCCGGCGGCGCTGGCCGCGCGGGAGGTGTTGTGCCGCAGTTCGGGCCACGGCGGCAGCTCCCCCGTGGGGGTGATGGCGCGCATGTCCTTCGTGTAGTCGACCTCGCCGTCGACCAGCATGAACAGACGCTGGAGGTTGTTCGAGGGCTTGCCCATCTCGTCGCGGAGCTTCCCCATCGCGAGTTCGGCCGATCCGCTCTCGATGATGACGCTCATCGCGAGGCTGCCCTCCTCGAGGCCGTGCTCGTTCTCGACGATCGTGAAGAACTCGTCGGCTTTCTTCCAGTCGTCGACGTCGCCGACCTCCGGAATAACGAAGCCGTCGATGTGCTCGACGGCACCGTTGTCGGGGTCGGCGATCTCCAGCATGTGCTGGAACCCCTGGTAGCGGGTCCCCGGGGAGTCCCGGTGCCAGACCACGCGTGGGTGGATCTCGCCCGGGAAGTCCGCGCCGTCTTCGGCGATCACGTCGATGATGTTCCCCGCGCCCTCGTCGCGCATGTTCGGCGCGGTCGCGTCCTCGTTGTCCGGCACCCAGACGTCCGGGGCCTGCATCCCCCGGAGTCCGATGGCGCTTTTGAGCATCTTGGCGGAGTCGTCCTCACCTTCGACCGCTGTCGGCGTGGTGAAGAACGTCCGCACGAACTGTCTGTCGTGGAGTTGCTCGTCTACTGTCATCGTTTGGTTGGAACGAAGCGGGCAGCCTTAAAACTGCCCTGAGGGGTGTTGTGTCGTCGTCCGGACCGCCGGACGACGAACGGTTCACCGGTCGCAGTACCACAGGATCAGTCGTCGTCGCTGGTCATCACGGTCTCGCCGTCCTCGGTGAAGCCGGCGGACTCTTCCTGGCGCTTCCTGGCTTCCGGATCGAACTCGGCCTCGATATCCTGGAAGCGCGGCACGAACGAAAGCTCGTGGTGGCTCTCGGTCTCGTGGCCCAGGTAGCGCCCTTCGAGGTCGAACTGCGCCTCCTCGTCGTTCTCCGCGAGGTTCTTGTAGTCCTCGTAGACGGCGTGAGCGCCGGAGTGCAGGCCGAACAGCGTAATGAAGATGTACTTGTAGCCGAGGTCGCCCAGTTCCTGGAACGTGAGCGGATCCTCCTCCTCGCTCCAGGCGAAACTGGAGGAGTAGTTGAACGCCAGCTTCATATCGGGGTGGGTCTCGTGGATCGTCTCGGCGTAGTTGACGGCGTCCGCGCGGGAGGGGTCGGGCATCTCCGGCCAGACCAGGTCGACCCCGGCGTCGGCGTAGATGCGGCCGCGTTCGAGGTGCTCCTCCCAGTCGCCGTTCGCGGAGCCGTAGGCGTCCGTCCGGGCAATGATGATCGTGTCCTCCGACTGCTTGGCGTCGACCGCCGCCGAGAAGCGCGCCTCGGCCTCCTCGCGGGAGACGATCTGCTTGCCCGCGATGTGGCCACAGCGCTTGGGCGAGGTCTGGTCCTCGATGTGGATCGCCGCCACGCCGGCCTTCTCGTACTCGCGGACGGCGCGGCGCACGTTGTGGACACCGCCGTAGCCGGTGTCGGCGTCCGCAATGACGGGCAGGTCCGTCGCCTCGGCGATCCGCTTGCCGTTCTCGACCATCTCTGTCATCGTCACCATCTCGAGGTCGGGGAAACCGAACTGCCCCAGCACCGTCGAGTAACCGGACATATAGACCGCATCGTGACCCGCCATCTCCGCCAGGCGCGCGTCTAGGGCGTGATACATCCCTGGCGCGAACACGAAGTCCTGGCTGTTCAGCTTCTCCCGCAGTTCACGGGCCGCCGCGTTGTCGACGTCCCGAACGAACGGCTCGCTATCTCGAACTCGACTCGCAACGTCGTCAGTACCGGAGTCGTCCTGTGTCATGTCGGTGTGCATCGCTGCAGAAACGGCGGGTAGTAAAAAATGTTATGAACAATAATTATAATTATTTTTTATTGCTTTAGGCCCCTTGCTGGGATATTAGGGCATTTAAGTGTGGTTGGGAATGACAAGGCAACTATGCCAGGTCGGTGCGTTCGTCGGCCACCGACTCGACGACGGCAAACGAGAGAGTGCTAGCCAGCGCGAGCAGCGTGCCCCCGGTGAGCATGAACGCGAGGTACTCCAGGGTGGCTTCCCCGAGGATGAAGGAGCTGACGCCGTGGAGGACGGCGGCGATGGCGAGCACATAGAAGGGGGCGTTGAGGTACCGCCAGTGGAACTCGCCCTCAAGGTACTCGTCGGTGACGCGACCGAGGCTGCTGGTCACGCCGGCGGCGGCGAACCACCGGATCGCGCCCAGCACGAGCGCGGCGACGATCGTCAGCGGGCCGGGGTCGCCGGCCGCGGCCGCCCGGGTTTCCTCCAGCGTCCGGGCGCCGTCGATCCCGCCGATGCCCAGAAGCGTCGCGGCGACGACGTAGGTGATCAGCGTCACCCGGCCGGTGAACAGCGACCGCCGGACGCGCTCGACAGCCTGGTCGAGCCACCGCCCGACGCCGAGCCCTCGCGCCAGAACGTACAACCCAAGCAGCCCCGATGCGAGGCCGAACACCGTCCCCGGCAGGCCGAGTTCGTTGGCGACGATTGTCAGCGGGTAGATCAACAGCAGGATGCCCAGCGGCACCAGCAGCGTCCCCCGGGTCTCGGGGTCGTCGAGCACCTGCTTGAACGTGTAGTACATCGATTCGAGGTCCTGGGCCTGCCGGACCACGACCCGGCGGACCCCGTCGATCGCCACCCGCGAGCGGATCACCGGGAGGACAGACTCGTCCTGTGCGCCGTCGGTGACGACGACGGCACGGACGTCCTCGCCCGTCGCCAGTTCCGCCAGCACGCGGTCGACCTCCTCGCCGACGCGGCGGTTGGCCTCGATCTCGCGGCCGTCGATGCCGGCGACGGCGGCGACCTCGACGCGCTCGTCGTCGATCTCCTCGGCCAGGTGGACCCCCTCGAACAGGACGTTCACGTCGCTGTCCTCGGGGTCCGCAGTCGCGAGCGCCACCGCCGCCTCCCGGACCGCGTCGCGACCGACTACGGGCGTCTCCATCCCCGTCTTGCGCCCGAGGTCATCGTCGAGGTCGACGCACAGCACCAGCAGCATCGTCCGATGGTATGCTATCCCGGTTTATCTGTTTTCGGGGCTGTCTCATGGTGGTTGGCGGGGTGGGAGGAATGTATTGTGCTCCAGCTTGCTCGCTCGGAAGTAGTGTGCGGTGTGGCAGGTGCACTGTGGCGAGGAAAGCCCTCGGCCGGCTCCGGTCCCGGGACCCTGTCGAGGGTGAGGAGGTGACGCTGATCGTCGAGGCCGGCGACAGACCGCCCGAGGAGCTGTCCGCGGCGATCGAGGACGCCAACGGCACCGTCGCCGAGCACCTCCAGTTCGACTCGCTACGGGTCCGGATCGCCCAGGAGCGTACCGACGACCTCTGTGAGATCGATGGGATCGCATCGATCACGACCGACGACGCCGTCGGCGGCGCACGCGGGCGCGTCCGCCGAGAGTTCGAGGTCGGCCATGCTGCATACCTCGGGGCGACGGATCAAAAGTGGGACGGTCGGCGCGCTATACACCCGGACGTAATTCGCTAAAGTCATCTCGACACAACTCGGGACTGTCAGAGTCGATATTACGGCGGCTCCGAGCGATGCTATTAGGTTACGGGGGTCCGAGAGGTCAGTCGATGGAGGCGGTGCTCTGGTACGTGTTGACGGGCACGCGGGGGGGCAAGAACCGCGTCCGCCTGCTCCGCGCGGTCGACGAGCGGCCGCGGAACGCGAACCAGCTCGCCGAGAACCTCGACCTCGACTACAAGACGGTCCGCCATCACCTCGACGTCCTGACGGAGAATGACATCGTCCAGAGCAGCGGTGACGACTACGGCGCGGTGTACCTCCCGACCGACCGCGCCAGACACCACTGGGAGACCGTGACCACGATCATCGAACAGGTAGACGAATCATGACACGACACCACACGACAGCTGTCCCCCGATTCAGGGACGTTTCCGGCCGGATTTGGAACGAATTTGGGAAAGTAGTTATACGGAGACACCAGGTAGGAGGAGTACGATGAGTCTCTGGTTCGACATCGCGCGGCTCTCGGCCGGGGTCAACCTGGTCCTGCTCACTGTCCTCCTCTCGGTCTGGGGGCGGAACTACATAGAGTTCCGCTCGAAACACACCCTCGGGCTCGCCATCTTCGCTCTCTTTCTGTTCGCCGAGAACGCGTTCTCGCTGTACATCTACATGGTCGACCCGCAGCTGTCGGCCTGGTTCTCCTCGGACGTCCCGAACATCGCCTGGCGCGGGATGATGGCGCTGCACGTCCTCGAGACCGCCGGCATCGCGTTCCTCACCTGGGTCACCTGGGACTGATCCCGGCGGTCTCCCGGCCCCGAGCCGCCCCTGGACGCGATCATTTAAGTATCCAGTCCGGTCGAATGTCTCGCCGCGTTTCGGTGCCCAGTTGTTCCCGAAAAATCGCGCACGTGGGTTACTTTTTGGACGAAATTGGGTGAGAGTTCGGTCGCAGTTCGGAAAATCTTCTTTTAAGTACCTCTGTTCGAACAGAGTATGCGTTCTCACGCATGGACAGTAACGATGGTCGCAGTGCTCATCGCGTCGGTGGTCGCCGGCGGGATGGGCGCGGTCGCGACCCCAGCATCGGCGGACGAACACGAAGCGAGCGTGAGTTTCTCCGGCGGCACGTCGGGCGGTGCGACGATCGTCGTCGACGAGGTGACCCTGCCCGAGGGTGGGTTCGTCACCATCCACGACGCGTCGCTGACCGAGGGGAACACGTTCGGAAGCGTCGCCGGGACGAGCACGTATCTCGAATCCGGCACCCACGAGAACGTGACCGTCCACCTCGACGACGGGATCGAGGACGGGTCGTTCTTCGCGATGGCTCACCAGGATACGAACGACGACCGCGCGTACGCGTTCCTCTCCTCGAACGGCGGCGAGGACGGCCCCTACACCGCCGGCGGCGACATCGTCATGGAGAGCGCCGAGGTGACCGTCTCGGCGACCGTGACGGCCAGCGACCAGCCCACCGAGGGCGAGTACGTCGTCGTGGACCGCGTCGAACTCTCCGAGGGTGGGTTCGTCACCGTGCACGATTCGAGCCTCCTCGACGGTGCGGTGTTCGAGAGCGTCCGCGGCACGAGCCAGTACCTGACGGCTGGCGTCCACGAGGACGTCCGCATCCAGCTTGAGGACCCCCTGCAGAACGACGACACGCTGCTCCCGATGGCACACCGCGACACGAACGGCAACCAGGCCTACGACTTCCCCGCCTCCGAAGGTGAGGAAGACGGGCCGTTCGTGACTGCCGGCGGTGACGCCGTCCTCGACGACGCAGCGGTCGAACTGCGCGACACGGCGACGTCGTCGTTCGACGGCGGCGCGTCCGGCGGGACGCTGGTCACCGTCGACGAACTGTTCGTTCCCGAGGGCGGCTTCGTAACGATGCACGACTCCTCGCTGACGGACGGCGAGGTGTTCGGGAGCATCCGCGGCACGAGCGAGTACCTCGCACCCGGCCTCCACCGCGACGTTCAGGTCCGGCTGGACGAGCCGCTGGAAGAGAGCGATACGCTGCTCGCGATGGCCCACCAGGACACGAACGACAGCGAGGCCTACGACTTCCCCGACACTGAAGGCGATGAGGACGGCCCTTACACGGCCGACGGTGATATCGTGATGGACGGCGGCGACGTGACTGTCTCCGCGAGCGCCAGCCTCGACCGCCAGACGAGCGACGGCACGACCGTCGTCGTCGAGGACGTCGATCTCTCCGAGGGCGGCTTCGTGACGATCCACGACGCCTCGCTGCTTGGCGGCGCCGCGCTCGAAAGCGTCCGCGGCACGAGCGAGTACCTGGAGGCGGGCGTGCACGACGAGGTGACGATCGAACTCGACGAGCCGATTGCCGACACCCAGCAGCTGATCGCGATGCCGCACCGCGACACCAACGACAACGAGGCGTACGACTTCGTCGAGAACGAGGGCGGCGACGACGGTCCCTACACCGCTGACGGCGGGGCTGTCGTCGACCCCGGAACGGTGGGCGTTACGGCGACAGTCGTCGCCGACGCTGACGCATCCGACGCCGAGACGGTCGTCGTCGAGCGCGTCACGCTGCACAACGGTGGCTTCGTGACGGTTCACGACTCCTCGCTGACCGACGGTGCGGTGTTCGAGAGCATCCGCGGCACGAGCGAGTACCTCGAACCCGGTACCCACGAGGGCGTCGAAATCACGCTTGAGGAGCCACTCGAGGACGACGATACGCTGTTCGCGATGGCCCACCAGGATACGAACGGCAACGAGGCGTATGACTTCCCGGATAGCGAGGGTGCCGAGGACGGCCCCTACGTCGCCGCTGGCGGCCCGGTCATGGGCCCCTTCGACGTGACTGTCGAGGACATGAGCGATGACGACGAGATGAACGGTGGCGACGACGAGATGAACGGCAGCGAGGACGATGGAATGGAAGACGACGAGATGAGCAGTGAAGACGATGAGATGAACAGCGAAGAAGACGGCGAGATGAGCGACGACGGCGAGAGCAATGAAACCGACGACGGCAGCGGGCCGGGCTTCGGCCTGCTCGCGGTGTTCGTCGCGCTGGCAGCGGTGGCGGCAGCCGGCTACTTCGTCCGGCGGCAGGCCTGATCGGCCCGAACCGGACGACCGGTCCCCCTGATGTCGGGCCGTTTCGACGCTCGACTGTTTTAACGTCATACTGGTGGCTGTAAGTACGTGAAAACTCGAATTAAGAATCCAGGCGGAACGGGTCTGTATCCGCAGATAGCAGAGACTGGCGAGTAAAAGAATTACAGCCACCAGTATCAGGTGGCTTTCGACTCGGAGTCATTGCTACAAAGGCGTGTCCGATGGGTATGAAAAACGCTGCGAGTCCGGCCTACGCCGGCGTCACGACGTCCTGGCAGGCGGGACACTCGGCGTAGACGCCTTCGGCTCCTTCCGAACGTTCGTACTCGATCAACACGTTGTGGCGGTCGATCCTCGCCTCGCAGAGCGGACAGACGCCGACTGTGGACGGACGGTTTGCTGGCATATGTATTCTGATAAGGGGAAAGAGCGTGTGACGCGCTCTTGTGGAACGAGGGCGGGGTGCCCTCTACTTCATCGTAAGGCCTGCCGGGGGTAAATATGCCAGCCATGCAGAGTGAAAGTAAAACCGCGGGAAGCGCCTGGTGTGTTTCGAGTTCACGACCCTCATGCTGGTGGAGCCGCTCATAGTGATTATTGTGAGTCATTCCGGGATCGACTACACGCAGTCGTGCGGTCGGCCCGGTAAACAGTCACAATAATCATTATCAGCGGGGAACTGGTCGTCGCTGAACAACCCCGAGATGTCGACGCCGACACGGTCCGGGTCGTCCGGAAGTAGCCGTTCTTTCCCCTCGCGCGAGCGGTCCTTGATCCGGTACTCGCGGCGCTGGGCGGCGCTCCTGCTGTCGTGGTACTCGACGTATCGGAGCGTGACCGGCCGCCGACCCGCCGTGTACTTCGCGCCGTCGCCGGCGTTGTGCTCGTCGATTCGCCGCCCCACGTCCGTCGTGTACCCGGTGTACAGCGAGCCGTCGCTGCATTCGACGACGTAGACGTAGTGGACCATCCACGCGATACTGGTGGCCGGAACGACAAATCCCTTCCTTCCGGCGGCGCTCGCTACCGGGGGTCGCGGGCGCCCGGCGCCTCGCCGACCCGGACCGGCCCCACCTCCCAGGCCTCGCCGCAGAGTTTGCCGCGTACCGCCCTCTTCAGCCGTATCCGAACCACGCTACTTATCTATCACTCGTGACTATCACCGGGTAATGAGACGTCGAACCTTCGTATCAGCGCTCGGAACCGGCGTCGTCGTGTCGCTGGCCGGCTGTACCGGCGACGACGACGGCAGCGAGAACGGTAACGGCAGTAACGGCAATGGAGACGGCGGGAACGGGAACGGAAACGGTGGCAATGGGAATGGCGACACGGAGACGCCCACCGAGACGCCGACGGAGAACGGCGACGACGGGATGGAGAACGGCGAGGACGACGGTGCCACGACCAACGGCGAGGAGTCGACGCTGACGGTCGGGACCTACAGCGCGTTCCTCGATGCGCCCTCGATCAGCCCCGGCGAGTGGCTCAAAGAGGAGTTCGAGTCGACGGTCGACGCCACCCTGAAGTGGGATGCGCCGGAGAACGAGGTCAACCACTACATCGAGCGCCAGCTCGCTGGCGAGGGCAGCGGCGCGGACATGTACGTCGGGCTGAACGTCGACCAGCTCGTCCGCGTCGACGACGAGCTCGACGACGCGCTGTTCGCCGAAGCCGGCGACGTCGCCGGCCGCGACCAGGTCAAACCGGGGTTGTCGTTCGACCCCGACGGCCGCGCGATCCCCTACGACACGGGGTACATCTGCCCGGTGTACGACGGCACCGCGATCGAGGCGCCCGAGACGTTCGACGGGCTCCTCGACGAGGAGTACCGCGGCGACCTGATCACCCAGGACCCCGCCGCCTCGGCGACCGGGCGGGCGTTCCTGCTGCACACGGTCCACCAGTACGGCGCGGACGGCTACCTCGATTACTGGGCGGACCTGCAGGACAACGACGTCCGGGTGCTGGGTTCCTGGAGCGACGCCTACGGCGCCTGGAGCGAAGGCGAGGCGCCGATGGTGGTCTCCTACTCCACTGACCAGGTGTTTGCCGCGGGGAACGACGCGAACCTTGAGAAACACCAGATCCGCTTCCTCGACGACGAGGGGTACGCCAACCCCGAGGGGATGGCGCTGTTTTCCGACGCAAACGAACCCGACCTCGCCCGCGAGTTCATGGGCTTCGTCCTGCAGCCGGAGATCCAGGGCGAAATCGCCGAGCGGAACGTCCAGTTCCCGGCGACCGACAACGCCGAGCTCTCGCCGGACTACGACGAGCTCGCCCACGAGCCGCCCGAGCCAGTGACGTTTACCTACGAGGAGCTTCAGGGATCGATCAGTGAGTGGATCGAGGACTGGGAACGGCAGTTCGCCCAGCAGTAGCCGGCCCGCCGCTGACGGCGGCTCCCGGCAGCAGCCCCGGGCCCGGACGGACGGCGGCTCCCAGCAGCGGTCACGGTCCCGGACGGACGGCGGGCCGGCGACGCCGGCCGGCACTGTCGCCGACGGCGAGCGCCGCAGCCGGTCGCTCCGCAACCGCGTCGAACGCCGGGCGCTCGCCGTGCTCGGCGCTACAGCCGTCGCCCTGCTCGTCGGGATGTTCTACTACCCGGTCGCGACGGTGTTCGTCGAGGCGGTCGTCGTCGACGGCGCCGCCACACTCTCTGTGTTCGTCGAGATCCTCCGGGATCCGTTCTACTTCGGCGAACTCGCCCGGCTGTTCGCCGGCGAGTCGCCGCTGTCGGTTGCGGGGGACCTGCTCTCGCCCGACCGCCGGCTGGGCATTGTCGGGTTCACGGCCTACCAGGCGGCGCTGTCGACGGTCGCCAGCGTCGCGCTGGGGCTGCCGGCGGCGTACGTCCTGGCTCGCTACGAGTTCCCAGGTCGGCAGACGCTGCGCTCGCTGACGATCCTGCCGTTCGTGCTCCCGTCGATCATGGTCGCGGTCGGGTTCGTCGCCGCGTTCGGCCGCAACGGCCCGATCAACGCCGCCCTCGGGCTGGTCGGGCTGGGCCCGATCGAGTGGCTGTTCTCGCTGAAAGCGATCGTGCTGGCCCACGCCTTCTACAACGCGCCGCTGGTGGCGCGGCTCACGACCGCCGCCTGGGAGTCCGTCGACGCCAGCGCCGTCGAGACCGCGCGCAGCCTCGGCGCCGGCCCGCGGCGGGCGTTTCTCGACGTCGTCGCGCCGCAGCTGTACCCCGCCGTCCTGATGAGCGCCGCCCTCACCTTCGTGTTCACGTTCGGCACGTTCCCGATCGTGCTCGCGCTGGGTGATTTCAGCCTCGCGACCGTGGAGGTGTTCGTCTACCGGCTGATCCAGGACCTCGACTACGCGGAGGCGGCCGGCCTCGCCGTCGTCGAACTCGTCATCTCGCTGTCGATCCTCTACGCGTACCTGCGCTACGAGGCGCGCCAGTCCGCGGCGGCGCGTGGTGCGCGCCCGCTCCCGCGCAAACCGCTCCGTCCGCCGTCGCTGTCGATCCGCGACCTCCTCCCGCGGCTCGGCATCGCCGTGTACGCCGCCATCGCCGTCGTCGTCTTCCTGGTGCCGATCGCGAGCATGCTCCAGGCGAGCGTCACCGACGCGGGCGGGGTCACGCTCGACCACTACCGCTTTCTGGTCGAACGGCAGGCCGGCGGCGCGGCGTTCCAGGTCCAGCCCTGGCCGGCGATCCGCAACTCCCTGCTCTTTGGCGCGGCGGCGCTCGCCGTCGCCCTGCCGATGGGGGTGATCGTCGCGGTGCTGACCACGCGCTCGTACCGGGGGCGGAAGCTCGTTGACGCCGTCGCGATGGCGCCGCTGTCGGTGTCGGGAATCGTCGTCGGCCTCGGCCTGCTGCGCGGGCTGGTGTTCGGCACCGAGATCGGCAGCGTCGAAATCGCGATCACCGGCGCCGTCGCCATCGTCGCTGCCCACGCCGTCGCGGGCTACCCCTTTGTCGTCCGGACCGTCGCGCCGGGGCTGGAGCGGCTCGATCCCCAGCTGCTGGAGTCGGCGCGCGCACTGGGGGCCTCCCGTGTGCGGGCGCTGCTCGACGTCGAACTCCCGCTGGTGTGGCCCGGTGTCGTCGCCGGGGCGGCCTTTGCCTTTGCCATCTCCATCGGCGAGTTCTCCGCGACGGTGATCCTCGCGACCGGCGCCGACCAGTTCACGATGCCGATCGCGATCGAGCGGTTCATCGGCCGCCGGCTCGGCCCCGCGACTGCGATGGGCGTCGTCCTGCTGGTCGTCACGAGCGTCAGTTTCGTCGTGATCGACCGCCTCGGGGGTGAGCACCGTGGCCTCTGATGGCCCTGACACGGATCGCCGCCGCCCCACCGGTCCGTCGGCGATCGAACTCGACGGCGTCACGAAGCGCTACGCCACGACGACCGCGGTCGACGACGTTTCCCTCTCGGTCGCCGACGGCGAGTTCTTCACGCTCGTCGGCCCCTCGGGCTGTGGCAAGACGACGACGCTGCGGCTGGTCGGCGGCTTCGAGGCGCCGACGGAGGGCGCGATCCGGCTGGGCGGCGCCGACGCCGCGGGCGTCCCGCCGGAGGACCGGGACGTCGGCGTCGTGTTTCAGAACTACGCGCTGTTCCCGCACATGACCGTCGGCGAGAACGTGGCTTACGGCCTCAAGTTCGCCGATGCACCGGGGGGCGTCTCCGACGAGGAACGCGTCGCGGAGTTGCTGGAGCTGGTCGATCTCGCCGGCGCGGAGGATCGCGATCCCGCAGCACTGTCGGGTGGCCAGCGCCAGCGGATCGCGATGGCCCGCGCGCTGGCGCCCGGCCCCGACGTCCTGCTGCTCGACGAGCCGATGAGTGCCCTCGACGCGAAGCTCCGCGAGCGCCTCCGGGTACAGATCCGCGAGATCCAGCAGGAGCTGTCGATTACGACGCTGTACGTCACCCATGACCAGGAGGAGGCGCTGGCGGTCTCGGACCGCGTCGCCGTGATGCGCGACGGCCGGGTCGAGCAGATCGGCCGCCCCCGCGAGATCTACGACCGGCCCGCCACCCGCTTCGTCGCGGCGTTCGTCGGCGACAACAACGTCTTCGACGGCCCCGTCACTGACGTCGAATCGACCGCCGACGGCTGGCTGGTGACCGTCGAGGTCGGCGACGGGACAGCCGTCACGGTGGCCCTCGACAGCCTCCCGGGCGACGGTTCTGAGGGCCCGGGCGACGACTCGGACGTCCGGGTCGGCGATAGACTCACGTTCTGCGTCCGCCCGGAACACCTCGCGGTCGACGGCGGGACGAACGCGCTCTCGGCGACGGTCGCGAGCGCGGAGTTCCTCGGCGAGACGACGCGGGTTCACCTCGACTGGGGCGGCCGTGAACTCCTCGCCCGCACCACGACGGGGCTCGACGGCGACGTGACGCTCGGCTTCGATCCGACGGACGCGCACGTGGTGGGTGTCGACTAACAGACGGTTCCTGGCGGGCGAGGGGAATGTATAACCAGCCGCAGGCCGGAGTTGCGGACGTATGAGCTACGACGGCCCAACCAGCCTCTACATCGGCGGCGAATGGACGGACGGCGCGGCCGAAGACACGATCGAATCACTCGATCCCGCGACCGGCGAGACGTACGCCACAGTACCGGCGGCCACCGCGGCCGACGTCGACAGCGCGGTCGAGGCCGCGGCGGCGGCCGTCGCACGCGGGAGCGAGTGGCGCTCGATGGACCCCAGAGAGCGCGCCGCGATCCTCCACGATTTCACCGACGCACTGGAGTCGATGCGCGACGACATCACGCTGACCGAGTCCCGGGACAACGGCAAGACGCTGTTCGAGGCGAAGCTGGAGTTCGGGATGGTGACCGACACGTTCCGGTACTTCGCCGGCTGGGCGGACAAGATCGAGGGGAGCCAGATCCCCGTGCCCGGCGACCGCGTCGACTACACGCTCCGGGAGCCGGTCGGGGTTACCGCACATATCGCCCCCTGGAACTACCCGTTCCAGCTCGCGGGCCGCAGCCTCGCGCCCGCGCTGGCGGCGGGCAACAGCGTCGTCCTCAAACCCTCCGAACAGACGCCGCTGTCGGCGCTGTACTACGCCGAGGCCGCCGAACAGGCCGGGCTCCCCGACGGCGTGCTCAACGTCGTCCCCGGCCGCGGGAGCACCGTCGGCGACCCGCTCGTGACCCACGACGACGTCGACCACGTCGCCTTCACTGGCAGCACCGAGATCGGCAAGCGCGTCGGCGGAAACGCCGGCGAGAACGTCGCCGACGTGACGCTGGAACTCGGCGGCAAGGGGCCCCAGATCGTGTTCCCCGACGCCGACCTCGAGGCGGCCACCCAGGGCGTCCACTACGGCATCTTCATGAACTGCGGGCAGATGTGCTGGGCCGGCTCGCGCCTGCTCGCCCACGAGGCGATCCACGACGACCTCGTCGAGATGGTCGTCGAGAGCGCCGAGTCGATTCCGCTCGGGTCCGGCATCGACGACGACGGCCGCATGGGCCCGATGGTCAGCGAATCCCAGCGCGAGGAGGTGCTGGAGTACATCGAGACCGGGAAAGCGGAGGGCGCGACCGTCGCGGCCGGCGGCGGGATCCCTGCGGAGAAGGACGCGGGCTACTTTATCGAGCCGACCGTTCTCACCGACGTCACCAACGACATGACCGTCGCCCGCGAGGAGATCTTCGGACCGGTGCTGTCGGTGATCGAGGTGAGCGACGAAGAAAAAGCCCTGGAAGTTGCCAACGACTCGCCGTACGGCCTGATGGCCTGCGTCTGGACGAGCGACCTCGAGCGGGCCCACGAGTTCGCCCGCGACCTCGAGTACGGGATGGTCAACGTCAACGAGACGCCCAACACGTTCCCGCAGACGCCCTTCGGCGGCGTCAAGGAGAGCGGCGTCGGCCGCGAACAGGGCAAGTACGCCATCGAGGAGTACACCCGCGTCCGCAACGTCAACGTCAACCTGGAGTAGTTCCCGACACTGTCGCCAGCGCGGCCACAGTCACTCGGGCGACCCCCCAGCACCGTCGCCGTTGCGGCCGCAGTCACGCGATGATCTCGACACCAGTAATCTCGAAGCGCGCACCGCCAGCCCCGCTCTCGGTCGCAGCGACGTCCCAGCCGTGGGCTTCGGCGAGGTCCCGGACGATCGTCAGGCCGAACCCGGTGCCGTCCGGTTCCGTCGAGACGCCGGGCTCGAACAGGTCGTCGTGATCCGCGGGGAGGCCGGCACCGTCGTCAGCGACGAAAAAGCCCGCGGGGTGGTCCCCATCACCGTCCCAGCCCCGTTCACTGTCCCCGTCGTCGTCCCCACCGTCGACGGTGCCGACAGTGACCGTTACCGACTCGCCGCCGTGTTCGATCGCATCCTGGCGAGCCTGCGAGCCAGGGTTCGTCGAGCCATGCCCGACGGCGTCCTTGGGAGCTTGCGAGCCAGGGCTCCGAGGTCGGTGTCGCCGGTCGGGACGCCCTCCCACCACCGGCGTGCGACCATCGGGAGGTTGACGACCTCCGTCTCCTCGACAGTCTCGCCCTGCCTGGCGAGCGTCAGCGTGCTGTCGATGATCGCCTCGATCCGGTCGTGGGCGTTGGCGATGTACTCGAGGTGGTCGCTGTCGCAGTTGTCCCGGGCGAGCGTGAGGCGCGAACTGGCGACGTTCAGCGGGTTGCGCAGGTCGTGGGAGACGATACTGACGAACTGTTCGAGCCGCTCGTTTTTCCGTTCGAGGGCCCGCTCGCGGCGCTTGCGCTCGTGGATGTCCGTGAACACGGCGAACCCGTCGATCCCCTCCTCCAGGGAGAGCGGGATGTTCCGCAGCGAGAAGTAGCGCTGGCCGTCGGCAGTCTGTCGCAACATTACCCTGTCGACGGGCTTACCGGCGCGGACCCGCTCGTCGATCTCCTCCGCCTCCGTCATCTGGTCCGGCGGCACGACGAGATTGTCGACCCGCGTCCCGACCGCATACTCGGCGTCGTAGCCGAACGTCTCCTCGAACGCGTCGTTGATCTCCCGGATGATCGGCTCGTTGTCGACGTACTCGTAGGCGAACGTCGGCTCGGGAAACTCCTCGAACAGCGCCGAGAACCGCTCACGCTCCCGCCGGAGCTGGCGCCGGGAGCGCCGCCTAGTCCGGTGCCGGGTGACGGCGTTCTCGATCCGGTTTGCCAGCACCGCGTACTGGCTCGTCCCCGTCTCCTTCTGGAGGTAGTCGGTCACAGAATGAACGGCAGGTCGGGATGTTCCTCGCGGACCGCTTCGAGGAACTCGATACCGTCGACAGGCGTCATCTCGTAGTCTGAGACGACGCAGTCGATCGGCTCCTCGGCCAGCGTGGCGCGAGCCGCCTCGGGCTCCCTGACGGTGATGACGGAGAACGCCTCGTTCTCCCGGCGGAGAAACTCGGCAGTCAGATCCGCAAACTCCGGGTCGTTGTCGACGTGCAACACCCGTATCGGCTCGAACATACCGAGTGTAGTCGGAGCGACAGTATAAATGCTCTCTCCGGAACGGGCGTCACACCGGCGGTTGCACCGAAACGGGATGTCGCCGACCTGCATCGGCGTGAACCCGTGATCGACAGCGACTGGAAGCTGGCCCGGAGCGTCCCCTCCCCGACCCGGAGCGCCCGCTCGTCGATCTCCCGGCTGGCGGCGGTCCAGGGCCGCGAACAGCGTCTCCTCCAGGGCGTTGAACAACGCGCTGTCCCCCGCCGTCACCCCCTCGCGTTCTCCCGGCCTGACGATCGGTGCTGCTCCCACTCCTCATACTGGTGGCTGTAATTCTTTTACTCACCAGTCTCTGCTATCTGCGGATAATCAGGCCTGCTCCGCCGCAATTCCCCGGTGGATCACGTCTCTGACGGACGGCGGCAGGTCGGCGAGTTCGACGGTCCCCTCCTCGCGGTCGTACTGCAGTAGCCCGGCGTCGGCGAGACACGGAAGGTGTGAGTGCGTCAGTGCCATGCGGAACTGCTCGTGGCGCTCCGGACCGATCATCGGCTCGGTCGCTTCCCACCCACAGAGCACGTTCGCGAGCCCCCAGATCGTGCTTGTTTCCGCTTCGAGTAGATACCCTAACAGTCGGCGTCGCGGACGCGCAGCCAGTGCGCGATAGAACTCGTTGTCGGCGAAATATGCGGGGGCGACGACCTCCTCTAGTTCGTCGCTAGACTCTTTCCCCATCATAGCGACCTGAAAAAGAACACCGAATAACTTAAGGCTGTTTGTCACAAGCGGACCAGAAATTTACGGCTAAATATTTTTCAACACAGCCTGCATACAGAGTGTATGGCCGGTCTCGACGCGGCCGCGTGGACCGTCCCGCTCGATCGCGAACAACGGCGCGCCGGCAGCAGCAAGGACGCTAGTCTTCCCGCATCGCGGAGAGCGCTTCCTCGGGGGCGCCGCAGGCGGGACACTCATCGGGGATACCCTCTTTGAGTTCGCCCATCTCGCCGCACTCGCCACACCGCCACATCAGGTAGCCTTCGCCGAACTTCTGGCCGGGGAGTTCCTCGATGTTCTCCCCTTCGGGCTCGACCATCTCGATCTCGAACCCACTCTGCGTTATCGCGTTCACCTGACCGACGAGCTGCCCGTTCTCGTTGAACACGTACTCGCCGGGCTCGACCAGCTCGTCGGGGCTGCTGTTGTCGTGGTCCATATGTGGTGTTCGGTCGCCGTGATTGTGAACCTGTCGGGGGCTGTGGTCGTCCCGGCGACAGGTCGGCACTCATACTGATACTGGTATCTGCGGAGACAGACCCGTTCCGCCCGGATTCTCAGTTCGAGGTTTCACGTACGTACAGCCACCAGTATGAGTGTTGTGCGTCAGTACCGATTCGGCCACACGACTGTGTGCGGGCGATCCGGTACACAGTCACACTAATCAGTATCACGCCCATCGTCGGACAGCGTCCAGACGTCGACGTCATCGCCGGTTTGGGCGTCCCGCTCGCTCGCGGCCGCGACTGCTGTGCGCACCGCCGCAGCGAGCTCGTCGACGTCCGACGGCGCGGCCGAGTCGAGCCGGCCAAGCGCCACCGTCGCGCCGCTGCCGAGGGCGACCCTCGGGCCGTCGAGCACCGCGCCGTCGGCCCGCACTTCCCGGAGCCGGGGCGTGCCGTCCGCGTCGCGCGCGGCCACGGCGGCGTCGACGTTTGCGTGCTCCGCCTGGTGGGCGCCGACTCCTGCCGCGGTCTCGATGGTCGGCTCCCGGCCGGTTTCGAACTCCCGCGAGCGGAGCGTGGCGCCGAACCGGTGCTGGAACTGCTCGATCGCGCTGCCGTCACCGACGACCCCGACGCCGACCGTCCCAAAGTCGAACACCCGCCGGCGTTCCCCGGACTCGACGGTGCCGTTCCTGCTCGACCGGGTGTCCCCGGCGATCGCGACCCCACACTCCGTTTCGAGCGCAACGACCGTCCCCATGGGGTCGTGTCGTTGCCAGCGCGCACCCCTAACCGCTGGGCTTGCACCTGCAAGGCCGGGCCATTAGTTGCTTGTCCCCGGACCGCGCGTTACCCGGCCGCCGGCGGACGCGACGGACCAACCCGGGCGTGCGCCGATGCGGTCATACATTACGGCATGCAATGGCAAGGCCAACAGCTACCCCCCGCGAGACCTACGGTTCAGGTGCAATGGCAGACGACAAAACACTGACCGACGCCGATCAGGGAAAAGTAGTCAAAAACGCCGACAGCCACGAGGTCGGCCGGGTGATCGAGGTCAAAAACGGCACGACGCACGTCGAACCGGACCCGGACCTGACCGACACGATCCGCTCGAAACTGGGCTGGGGCGGCAGCGATCCGGATGACACCTACCGGCTCGACTCGTCGAGCCACATCGACACGATCACCGGCGACGAGATCCGTCTCAACCGATAGCGCCGCCCGCTTTTTTAGTGTAGCAGCAGCGGCTCGACAGTGAGCGTCTGCTTCGTCAGCGTCCCGAGCCGCAGGATGTAGGCGGCGAAGACGAAAAACGGCAGGACTGCGACGGTGAACGCCCCGCTCACGAGCCAGATCATCGTGTCGATCCCGAACAGGCTGCCGGTGAGCGTGTTCGCGTCGACGAACAGCGCGACGGCGGCAGAGACGAGCAGCGCGGCGACCGCGGTGTAGATGATCGCCCGCGAGAGCTTGATCAACGACCACTGGATGTACAGCCCGTTGAGGTACGCCCTCGCGGTGCCGTACATCGCCAGCGCAGTCAGCAGCGCGTCGATCTGCTCGGTCTGCTCGACGGTCAACGAGTTGCCGTGCTCGTGTTTGATCCGGCGCCCGTCGTGTATCTTCCGGTTGTAGTCGTAGTCGACCGCCGGCGCGACGACGTCCAGGCTCCCGAACTCGCTGTCCGCGAGCTTGTCGCGCGTCTTGGTTGCGTTGCCCAGCAGATCGTCGACGTAGGTGTCGATTTTCTCGCGGAGTTCGGGGTCGTTGCTCCCGGCAACTGCCTCCCGGAGTGCCCGCGCGCGCTGCTCGCTCGTCTCGATGAGTTCATCGAGGTACGTCGCGGGGTCGGTCGGCGTCGTCTCGCCGAGCAGCTCGTCGGTGTTCTGTCGGAAGTCGGTCCCGACGTCCATCCGGTTGCGGATCGTGCCCAGCGAGCCGATCTCCTGGGAGAGCACGAGCTGGTTGATCGAGACGACCAGCGTTGCGCTGGTGATAGTCGCCCCGACCAGCCCGGAGAACGTTATCGTGACCATGCTGCTCGACTGCATGAGCGGCCGCAGCGGCGCCTGCTTGACCGTGCCGCCGGCGACGAACAGCGCGAACACTACGAGCGCGAACCCACCGGCGATCACCCATCGTCTGCCGGTGAGTAGCACCCAGAACGCAGCCCGGTTCACGCCGAGCCGCTTGCGGAGGGTATCGGCCGTCTCGATCTCACTCATCCGTGACCGGCCGCTTGAACAGCAGCAGTTTCGTCCCGCCGCCGTCGTAGTCGACCGTGCCGGCGAGCTCCCACCCCTCGGCGCCGAGGCGGTTCAGCTCCGCCTGCGGGTCGCTCGTCTCCCGCATGGTGAGTCCCTTCGGCGGTTCCAGCGTCTCGTACTCCCACTGCTGTGGCTCTCGACTGCGCATACGAGAGGGTCCGCCGTGACGCTAATAATCCTGGCGAGTGTCAAAATTGTGCCATTTCGCCGCAGTTGCGCCCCGGTCCGTCAGCCGCCCAGCGAGAAGGGGCCTGCGGAGGTGGCGACCCCGGCGACGGTCGCCAGCCGGAGCGTGTAGGCTGTCAGGACGATGTACGGGATCAGCGAGACGGTGAACACTCCGGCGACGAACAGCAGCAGCGACGGGACGCCGAACACCCAGAAATTCGGGAGGATTCGGGCGTTGATCGCGAGGATAGCCGCGGCGTTGATCAGGATGGCCGGCAGCGAGACGAACAGCAGCGTCCGCGAGAGTTCGGACACTTCCTGGTTGTAATACAGCGTCTTGAAGTACTCCTTGCCAATGGCGAACAGCTGCAGCGAGCGGGCGAGGTCGTCCAGGCACTCCTCGGTCTCCTCGGTGAGCACGCTGTTGTAGGTCAGCTTGATCGAGCGCGAGCGGTCCAAGTGCTCGCCGGGGTCGGTTTCGAGGCCGTTCCACAGGATGCCGAAGTCGGCGCCAGCACCCGGTTCCGGGCCGTTGTTCTCCGACCAGCTGACGGCGGTCCTAACCTCGCGCACGTAGTTTTCGACCTCGGTGGTAAACTCCCTGTCGAGGCCTTCCGTAGTCTCATCGAGCGCTGCTGCCTGTTTCTCGATCGCGTCCCCCATCAGCGCGAGGAACGACGCGGGGTCGCTCGGCCTCTCGTTGCCCTCGGTCAGCCGACCGATCTCCTTGCGGAACTCCAGTGCGGCTTCGAGGCGGTCCTCCTGCGTATGTACGGAGGTGATGTCGTGCGAGAGGACGATCGAGTTGATCGAGACGACAACCGAGACGAGCAGGATGATGCCGCTCAAAAGCGTGTTGAGGATCGTCTGGATCGCCGGCGTCTCCGTGAGAATGCGCTGCATTTGGAGCGTCCAGACCATCCCGAGCGCTACCAGCGATACGAACACGCCGCTGATCAGGGCGCCAGTGACTGCCATCCGGTTTCCCTCCAGCAGGATCCAGCGGATCGGATCGACCTCCCCATTGATTTTCGGCACCGGAAACCAGTCGCGCCACTGCTGGAGGTCGTCGACGATGCTCATAGCGGTAGCTTTCCCATGTGCTGGTCCATGACCGCGATACAAGAGCGTTTCGCCGCCAGCGGATTGAGGCTGGTACGTGATACTCATGGACGGCTGTGGGTCGGGCCGGTCCGCCCCGCGGACGGCCGCCGGCGGGACGGTATCACTCTTCTACCGCCGCTCCGTCGGTCGTTGTCTTCGCACATTTGGGTCCTTCCGGGGGCGACGGCTGGCGAACAGTGACGGGATACTGGCCCGCGTCCGCACGTAGGACGAGTATACTTAGCAATACTAACGGCGGGTTTTTTACTGCGAACTCGTGAATCGACTACTGCCTGGTACAGCGCCAGCGAGCGTTGACCGACTAGATACATATGAGACGAAATACCGGAGAGAACCCCGAACAGGGCGGCTCACAGCCGCCGCGACAGCCACCAGCACAGTTTCCACAACAGCCGCCGGCCCAGCGGGGCCGGCCACAGAGTCGACAGCCGCCGGCGGGTGGCGTCCAGGGCCCCGGCCAGCCGGGCGGGCAGGGGCCCCAGGGGCCGCCGCCACAGCAACCCCCCGGCCAGGGGCCCCCCCAGCCGCGGGGGCAGTCGCCGCCGAGCGGCCAGCCCACGGGCGGGATCACCCCGCTACAGGGACAGGGAACCCAAGGTCGCCAGAGCGTGCAGGGACAGGAGCCGCTGCCCCCACAGCCGGGGACGCAGGGACCGCCCCCGTCCCCGGGGGTACAGTCCGGGATGGCCCAGCGGGGCGGTCCCGGGGTGGGACAGCAGCCCGGGGTGGCCCAGCAGCCAGGACGGCCCGGCACCGCCGGCCCGTTCCTGGAGTCGGTCAGCATCGACGACATCATCCAGACTGACGTGGTGACGGCACAGCCCGACGCGCCGCTGACTGAGATCGCGGAGCGCCTGGAATCCGAGGACGTCGGCGCGGTCGTCCTCGTCGAGGACGAGGAGCCAGCTGGCCTCGTTACCGACCGCAAGATCGCGCTGTCGATCGACGAGTTCGACGACCCGTCGGAGGCGACCGCCGAGGAGATCGCCACGGACGACCTTGTCACCGGCACGACGACGCTGACGGTGTTCAAGGTCCTCAACCGGATGAACGACGACAACATCCGGCGGCTTCCCGTCGTCGACGAGGACGGGACCCTCGAAGGGATCGTCACGCTCGACGACCTGCTCGTGTTGCTCGCGACCGAACTGGAGAAGGCGGCGAGCATCATTCAGTCGCAGTCTCCCCGTCTCTGACCGCTGACGCCGGGGATCCGGCCCGCCCGCCGGGACGGTGACACCCAGAGCAGTGGTCGCACCGGTGCTCGGCCGATGCCGGCGGGTTGCCCGATCCTACTGCGCGGTAAGATCGCTCAAACCGCTGCTTGCTGGCGGTCCCACCCATCGTTTGCCCGCGAGGAACCGGGTGGGAGGCTCCCCAGACAATGTTCCCTGTATAGGCAACTCATTACAATACTACCGTGCTGTGTACGACAAAACGGGTGACCAGTGGCATTGTACCCTTTCGACAGAGGCGTCATCGGCACCCAGTGTTACCATGAGTCACGACCCATCACGACAGTACGACGAGCACGAACGACAGCAACGGGGACAGCATAGCCAGCGTGGTCAGCAACAGGGCGGATTCGGCCGACAGGGCCAGCAACGGGGCCATCAGCAGCACGGCGGTCGGCAGGGCCAGCAACAGCGCGGACAGGGTCAACGAACCCAGCAAGGCCAGCGCCGCCAGCAACAGGGACAACAGGGCCAGCACCGTGGCCAGCAGCAGGGTGGCTTTGGTAAGCAGGGCCAGCGCCGCCAGCAACAAGGCCAAGACCAGGGTGGATTCGGCCAACAGGGCCAGCACGGCCAGCGTGGTCAGCGCCGCCAGCAGCAGGGCCAGCAACAGGGACAACAGGGTCAGCACCGTGGCCAGCAGCAGGGTGGCTTCGGTCAGCAGGGCCAGCGTGGTCAGCGCCGCCAGCAGCAGGGCCAGCAACAGCGCGGACAGTACGGCATGGGCGGCCACCGCGGACGGGGCCAGCAGACCCAGCACGGCCAGCAGGGACAGCAGGGCCAGCACCGTGGCCAGCAGCAGGGTGGCTTCGGCCAGCAGGGCCAGCGGGGCCAGCAACAGGGCCAGCGTGGTCAGCGCCGCCAGCAGCAGAGTGGGTTCGGTCAGCAGAGCCAGCGCCGCCAGCAGCAGGGCCAGGGCCAGGGTCGGCAGGGACAGCTGGGCGGCGGTCCCGAGCAGCACTACAGACAGTCGAACTGGTCGAGCGGCCAGCAGGGACAGCACCACCAGCAGAGCCACGGCGCCCAGCAGGGCAGACAGAGCTACAGCAGCCGGCAGGACGAACGCCAGAGGGGCCAGCAGAAACAGGGAAGTGAGAACGACGGGGGTGGCCAACCTCGGGACCCCGAAACGGGACAGTTCACCTCGCGTGACGACCGCTGACCCGTCACTCCGGGCAGTCCGAGTGGAGAGCCGTCCAGCGACGACCACTCGTTGACGCCCGGTCGTTGTACCGCACCAGTAACTATATTCAACGGAGAGAGAACTCACGATGACACAGCAACGACAGTACGCCGCATCGGAACAGGCGAGTCAACCGACCGCGATCGGCGGACAGCAGCCGACGGGCGCGACACAGGGCACGCCGCCGGCGGCGACCCAACAGGGGATGCCCACGGGACTCCGGTTCGAGGAAGGGGTCACGAACGAGATGCAGATGGCCCTGTTTGACATCACCGAGGCGGTCAAGGTCTGTGAATGGTGTGCCGACCAGTGCCTCGACGAGGGGCCGGGCATGGCGACGTGCGTCCGGCTCTGTGAGGACGTGACGGAGATCGGTGCGCTCAACCTCGAACTCGGCGCCCGGGACTCGATGTTCAGCCTGGATGCCGCAGAACTGTTCCTCTCGGCCGCCGAAGCGTGCCGCGACGAGTGTGCCCGCCACAGCCACGCACACTGCCAGGACTGCGCGCAGGTGCTCGACCGCGCGGTGCAGTCGACCCGGCAGCTGCTCTCCTCGTTCGGCGGTGGCGGGATGGCCGGCGGCCGGACGGGCAGCAGCCAACAGGTGGGTGGGGGCCAGTCGATGGGCGGAATGCAGTCGTCCGTCGGTCAGTTCTGACGGGGACGGACAGCGCGGTCGCCCACTCTCTTCTATCGTGTGGCGCAGTCGACGCCGACAGTGAGCGGCGGCGACGGCTACGACCGTCGGGCAATGACCGGTCCGGAGCCGTCGATTACTGCCCGTCCCCGCAACATTGCGGGTTCGCGACGACCTGATCGGCGCCCCAGAACAGCGAGAAATCACGCGGGCTGGGGAGGGCACAGCCGAGCCAGGCGACGGTCGCCGCGACAACCGGGGCAGGTCCGGCCAGCGGATCCGGCAGGACGCCCGCCGGGACTAGGAGGAACGGCGCTGCGAGCGCCAGCGGCGCGACCGCCGAGAGCCGGAGTGTCCACGCCGACATCCCGGGCGGGATCCGTCGGGGCGTGACCGTTGCCCACGCGCTCGATACCCCCGCGTTCAGGCTGCCGTCCGCAGCCCGCCCCGGGAACCAGCGGATGTCGTACGGTACGCCGAACGCGTGCAGCACCGCTGCGTGTGTGAGTTCGTGTGCGACCAGCCCGATACCCAGCGTGGCGAGGAGTGCCAGCCCGGCCCCGACGAGTGCGATCCCCTGCATACTCCGATCGTACTGATCGGTAGGCGCAGCGTATAATAAACCCCGGGGTTTCCGACCAGAGGACAACGGCTGCTTACGATGCTTCGTCTCGGGACCTGTGCGACGGTTTCTCGGGGCGTCGCCGGCTGCCAGCACGCTGCTCGCGCTTCGCAGTCGCAGGCCGGACTCGCTGCACGTGCCTGGGTACCGGAGCGCGTTCGCTGGCGGAGCGCTGTCGGGCTGGTGCGACCGACCAGCATGATCGCGCTCCGCTCCCGGGTGCGTCCGGTGTTCGATCGGGTGTATTGCGACGGTCGACGGGAACCCGTCGACGTGGGCTGCGACGCCTACAGCAACAGCGAGACGACGGCAAGGACGACGAAAATGATGACCAGCCACTTCGCGATCTCCATGCTGATGCCTGCGACACCCTGGGCACCGACGACCGCCGCCACGAGTGCCAGGACGAAGAACACGATAGCCAGGGAGATGAAATCTCCCGAGAACTGCAGCGGCTGGAGGAGTAATTGCTCGTACATTATGCGCCCTCGCTGTGTTGGTCGTTCTCCGTTCGGTTGTTACCTCTCTTGCAACGCATACTTGTATTACAGTGGTTGCCTGATTAGTTATTCGGATGTTTACTGACAGTCGCTTCAGGTAGGTTGCTTTTAGCAGTACGGTGAGGGCGCTACGCCCCCTCCTCAAGGAGTAAACGAGCAACGCGAATGAGCGAGTAGGGCGGAGATACAGCGCCCGCACGAGCATCAAACACGATCACTCTATATGTTTAACAATACATATATCGAAAACCCGAGTACACGCGCATGGAGTGCAGCCCACGTTTCAGGATCTTGTCAACACGCGACCAGCGAGAGCGACTAAGCTGGCAACGAAACACCGTGCGCCAAGTCTACAACCACGCACTCTACCGGCTCGACCAATTACCCGAAAACGACGACCAAACAGTGAAACAGCGTATCTGGAAAGTCCGTGACGAACTCCCCGACTGGAGGTCGTTCACCTACGTGCTGGGTTCGCTGTTGCACTGATAGCCGCCGCGCACGTCGACGACGACATCGTACTCCGCCGGCGATAGCTCCCCGCTCGCGCCGAGCTGGTCGAGCGTGGTCTCGGTCACCGCCTCGGTCCGGTGCTGCAGGCCGAAAGACGAAGCTGTCGAGGAGCGCGTCGACGTCGGCCCCATTGCTTTCGAGCCGCCGCGAGCGCCGGAGTTATCGCATCTCGTCACTGACGGGGAACGCAACTTCGACGGTTGCCTTGTACTCCTCGATCCCGTCGTCGCCAGCTTCCGCAGTCCAGGACTCGACTTCGATCCCCCGGATGTTCTCGATCGTTTCGTCGGCGTTCTCGTAGGCTGCCTCCGCCGCAGCGTGCCAGGACTCTTCGGACGTACCGAGCACCTTGATAATCTTGACTGCCGTCATGGCTCGGAGTTTTCGAGGTAGCGAATTAGTTATTCGTTGGGTTCCGCCAGTAAGCCCGCGTTTCCCCGGATCGAATAATCCGAGAAGTGCCGAAATGTGGCGTCTGAGGCGTTGAAAGACGAGAAATACCGGTCTCGACGTAACTCCTTTGTGCGTCCCGGTGTTGGTTCAGGTATGTCGAGCGAAGACGATACGAGAGAACAGGGTGTGGAGTTCGGGCCGCTCATGGACGACCTAGAAGCCGAGGCGTATCCACAGGAGAAAGCCCAGCTCCTCGAAACGTACGGCGATCGCGAGGTCGACCTGCAGGACGGCGCCGAGACTCTGAACGACATCCTCGGGCCGCTCGGCGGGAAGACCTACGAGTCGGCCGAGGACGTGATCCAGGACGTGATCGGCAACGTCAGCACCGAAGCGATCGGCAGGGACAACTACACGGACCGGGGCGGCGGCCCGCCGGGCGAGGAACAGAGCGACGAGGAGTCGCTGTGATACTGATACTGGTGGCTGTAAGTACGTGAGAACTCGAATTGAGAATCCAGGCTGAGAGAGTCTGTATCCCCAGATAGCAGAGACTGGTGAGGAAAAGAATTACAGCCACCAGTATGATTGTTGTAACTCTTTCACGCCGGGTATTCACCGGATTTCAGTTCACTGGCTGCGACCGAACCGCGAGCCGACCCAGGTGCCCAGCGTCAGCCCGTAGACGACGTGACTGATGTGAAAGACCAGTAGTTCGTCCCGGTCGGGATCAACTCCGAGCACCTGCACGAGCATGACCCGGCTCCCGAACACCGACAGAGCGGTCCCGAAGGCAGTGCCGAGCAGGGCGGACTTCGCTTCCGCGGCCGCCTCCGGATCGCCCTCGCCCGGCGTCAGGAGGGCGTAGACGACCCCGCCGGCGACGCCGTAGAGCAGGTGTAACACCAGGGCGGTAATCGGATAATCCTCCGGATCCCCGGAGCCGACGAATTTCGCCCAGAACTTCGCTGTCGGGGGCAGCGACTTGCTCGTCGGCAGCCGGAACACCGTCATCGAGAGCGTCGCGACCAGGCCGCCCAGGGACCCGTACGTGATCACGTCTCGGATCGTCGCACCGGAAGCCGACCGGCCGGTCCTGCGGTCGGCATCGTCCCCGTCGTCGGTCGCCGGGGACGGCTCCCCGGGAGTGGACAACTGTCGGCGCACGCGCTCGAACGTCGAGGCTGTCATAGCGTCCGTAATAACGCCGGGACGCGCAAATGGGTTTCCCCGTTTCGTCCCCTTAACTACCGGATAACGGCCGATTACCGCCGGGCCGGGGAGCTGCCGGTCCGCAGCCGCCGTCCCGGCTGATTCCGTCCTGGCAGTTGTATAAACTGCCCGCAGTAATATGCAGGTTATACTAAACCGTCCAAAGGGACAATCCAGCGTATGAGCGCGGTTGTAGACGTGACCATCCCGACCGACCAGTTCGCACTCGCAGAGACACTCGACGCCGTGCCGGAGGCCACGTTCGAGACAGTCCGGGTCGCGGCACACGGCCCGCGCGGCATGATGCGCTTCCTCTGGGCGTCGTCGTCGGACCTCGACCGGCTCGACGCGGTGCTCAGGGAGGACTCGACGATCGAGGACGCGACCCGGCTGTCGAGCGACGGCAGCC
Organism: Halobacteriales archaeon SW_7_65_23; assembly: GCA_003022725.1. Classification (GTDB taxonomy): domain Archaea; phylum Halobacteriota; class Halobacteria; order Halobacteriales; family Haloarculaceae; genus Halovenus. The sequence goes on from PXSQ01000028.1 coordinate 38,166, forward strand.
GGGCGCTGTACCGCGTCACCTGGCGGCCCAGCGTCAGGCTGCTGATCGGCATTTTCGTCCAGTCGAACGGGTCGCTGCTCGGCGCGATGGGCCAGGCCGACCGCTGGGAACTGCGCGTCGTCTTCCCCGACCGGACGTCGGTTTCGGAGACATATGACAGCTGGCGAACCCACGGCATCGACCCATCGATCCGGCGGATCAACGGCGTCACGGACACGGTCCACGACGGGGGGACGGCGCTGTCGCCCTGCCAGCACGAGACGCTCGTCGAAGCGTTCCGGCTCGACTACTATGAGGTCCCGCGGGGGATCACGCTCGACGCCCTCGCCGACGAACTCGACATCTCCCACCAGGCGCTCTCCGAACGGCTCCGGCGGGGACACCGGAACCTCATCGGCACGACACTCTGTGAGTCGCCCACGCTGGTCCGCCACGAGCCCTGACCTCCCGACGACGACCGCTGCCCCGGATTCTCGTCCTATCGGTCAGGATGACTACCTCCCCAAGCACAATAAGCGCGGTATAACGAAGGGACGCGGGCGGGAAGCACGTATATGGGACTCGTTGAATCACTCATCGTGTTCGTCGTCAGCTTCCTGATCGGGGCGCTAGGCATCTACGTCGGTGCGCGCATCATCACGGATCGGGACGACTACTCGTACGCGTTCGTCACAGGGTTGATCGGCGCGATCATCTGGTCGATCGTCGCCTTCTTTTTCGGCTGGATTCCGCTGCTCGGCCCACTGCTGGCGCTGATCGCGTACGTCGGCGTCATCAACTGGCGCTACCCGGGCGGTTGGGCCAACGCCGCCGCGATCTCCATTGTCGCCTGGATCGCTGCCCTGGTGGTGCTGTACGCGCTCGCCGCCGTCGGTCTCACGACGTTCGAGGCGGCCGGTGTCCCCGGCACGTAAGTCGGACGAGACGCTGTGGAACAGCACGACGTTTGAATCTATTTTTCGCGCGTTTCAGCACGTACCAGCTGGTGGGCGTTCTCCGTACTTCCGTTCGACAGGTTCACGAACGACGCGTTCAGTCGGCGTACTCGCCGGTCCGCCGTTCGAGGTGGGACTCGAGGGTGTTGACATTCCACTTGTTGGCCTTCCAGACGGCGTCGAACAGCGTGCCGAGCACCGGGACGGAGCCGACGACGGTGTCGACGCTGACGAGCGCGAGCATCTTCAGGAGCGTGCTCCGGGGGAGCCCGGCCCTGTACCCCTCGGCGATGATGTACAGCGAGACGAGCGACGCCACGGAGTCGCCGACGCCTGGAAGCACGCCCAGGACCGGATCGAGCCCGAAGCGGATGTTCGTCCCGGGCACCCGGAACGCGTCGTCAAGCGCGTGGCTCACGACCCGGATCCGCTTCAGCATCGCGCGGTCGGAGGGGGAAAGCGCCTCCCGGTCTATCGGCTCACCGATCGCTCGCAGCTGTCTTGAGGACATACCCATGGTACGGCAGCGAACCCGAAAGGCGTTACGGGGGTTCGCCTAACGGCACGCCCGCTCGCCTCGACCGTCGCCCGAGCCGTTCCCGACGATCGGCCCGCGTCGCTCCAGCCGACCATTATTGTGTGTTGACGCCGTAGACTGGCTACTGGCGCTGAATCCTATGATTCCTTCCCCAGCGGACACTGACGCGACGCGTACCGTCGCAGGCGGGGGCCGCCGTCCTACCACGAGTAGCCCTTTCGCAGGGGTGATCCGGCCATGATGGCCGACGTCGACCTGCACACGCACTCGCGGTTCTTCCACGGGTTCGCCGGCCGGCCGACGCCGTACGACGAGGTCGGGTTCCGCCTGCACGTCGCGGTTGCGCAGGCGCGCGGCCTCGACGCGATGGCGGTCACGAACCACGATTACTACACCGAGTTCGACGTCGACACCGGCGACCTGACGATCATCCCCGGGATCGAGGTGTCCTCGACGGCCGGGCACCTGTTGCTCATCGGCCCCGATCCGCCGGCCGGGACGAAGCCGAACATGATGACGCCGGCGGAGGGGATCGACCTGGCCCACGACCGCAACTGCGCGGTGGTACTCCCCCACCCGTTCCGGGACAGCCGCGTCAAGGAGACCGACGCGGCCGTCGACGCCGTCGAAGTCAACGGGAAACATCCCAAGCCGACGACGCTGGTCAAGGAGCTTGCCGCAGAGTGGGATGTCCCGATCGTCGGCGGAAGCGACGCCCACTACCCGATCGAGGTCGGCCGGACGTTCACGCGGCTGGAGACCGAGTCGCTGACGCCTGCGGGCGTCGCCGACGCGATCCGGGCGGGCCGCACGGAGTACCGCATCACCCAGCGGTTCCCCGACCAGTACATCCACCAGCTGTACGGCATCGTCCACCGCCTGAAGGGGCGCACCGAACGGGTCGCGCAGACGGTCACTCCCGACGAGACGACGCCGGCCGTCCGCTCCGCGTCCGAGGACGGTCGACAGGAGCCGGACCCCCGGCGGGGGCCGTGACTGGCGTCGGCCGCCAGGCTACGCTTCCCAGACGAGCTCCAGCGAGAGCGCGGCGTTGCAGCCACCCTCAAGCTGCGTGTCGTCCTCCGTCTCGGCGATGTCGCCATCCAGCTGTCCGGTGCAGCGGCCCTCGGTGATGATCTGTTCGATGGAGACGTTCGCTCCGCAGCTCGGGCAGTCGAGGTAGATCGCGTCCTCCTTCTCGTGGATCGTGTCCGGGCCAAGCTGCATGCGGGCGCCGCCGGTGTTGTCGCTGTCCTCGGTAGGCGTGTCAGACATCGTGGCTCCTAGGGCAACCAGCGGGATAAGTCTGGTCCGACAGAAGTGTTTACTGTCTCCCAGGCGAACGTCGGGCATGGAACTCCGCGAGATCCAGCCCGGTGAAACCAGTGACATCCGGCAGGTCGCACGGGAGTCGCTGACCGCGTCCTACGGCGGCGCGTTCGACGAGACGATGGTCGATGACCTCGTCGAGCAGTGGTACGACGAGGAGACCGTCGAGGAGCTGGTCGACGACGAGTCCGCCCTCCTGATCGCGGCGGCAAACGACGACGTCGAGGGGTACGCCCAGGGGGAGATCCTCAGCGGCGAGACGGTCATCGGCGACGTGCAGTGGCTGCACGTCCGGCCGGGCGCGCGGGGCGAGCGGGTCGGCGTGCAGCTGCTGGGCGAACTCGTCGACAGGATGGAGAACCGCGGCGCGTCCCGGGTGCGGGGCCGCGCCCTCGCCGTGAACGAGGACGGCGCCTCCTTTTTCGCCGAGCACGGGTTCGAGCACCGGGAGAGCCGGCAGGTCGACATCGGCGGCAAGGAGTTCGAGGAACACGTCTACGAGAAAGCGATCGCGGCCGAGGAAAGCGAGGACGTCGTCGGCACCGTCGAGGGGCCGGACGGCCAGAAGCTGTACGTCGACTACACTGCCGGGGACACCGGCGTCGAGGCGCCGATGTATCCGACGTACACGGACAGCGACATGGACGAGGAGTACGGCTGGTTCTGCAGCAACTGCGGCGCCGCCGAGACGGCGATGGACAGCGCCGGTCGCATCAAGTGTCAGCACTGCGGAAACGTCCGCACGGCGACGCGCTGGGACGGCTCGTACCTCTGACTCGCTGTCCACGCCCGATGCAGCGGCTCTTCGTTGAACACTGCCGGCCCGAAGCGACAGCAATCTTCGGGTTGGCACTCCCTGCGGGGTAGCCAGCATTACCTTACCGGAGAAACCGGGTCGTTACAGTCGCTGGCGGAACGGCGTCCTCGCTGGAAACACGCTCCTTCAGCGCCGGACGCTCGGGAAAGGGAAAGCTACGTTTCTGAACGGTAGCTGCGATTTATACGACTCCCAGCCGGCGTACACATGCCGACAGTCACCGACGCGGCAGGTATACAGCAACTCCATTGACTACTATGAGCAAGCAACAGCGGCAGTACGGCAGTCAGGGACAGTCCCAACAGACACAGCAGGAATCGGGGATGGCGAACATCTTCACGTTTCCGCTGACGCAGTGGATGGACGCCCAGAAGACGGCAGCACAGCTCACACTGAACGGGCTCGAGATGACCTCGTGGGCTCAGTCGCAGAACATGGACATCACCAAGGAGACGCTCGACAGCTACATCCAGACCCTCGAGCGGACGGGCCAGCAGACCGAACAGCTCGCCGAGAAGGGGATGGAGACGATCCAGCAGGCGACCCAGGCCCAGCAGCAGCTGGGCCGGCAGGGCATCGAGCAAGCCCAGAGCGGGATGGCCCAGCTCGGCCAGGAGTTCCAGTCTGCCGGGAGACAGTTCGGCAGCCAGGAGCGCCACCAGCAGCCCCAGATGCAGCGCTACCAGCAGCCACAGCAGTACCAGCCGTCCACGGGCTACGAGCAGTACCAGCAGCCCCGGATGCGGCGCTACCAGCAGGCTCAGCAGCCCCAGACACAGCAGTACCAGCAGCCACAGACACAGCAGTACCAGCAGCCACAGCCCATGCAGCAACAGCCCGGCCGGATGCAGCAGCCCCAGACACAGAAGCCCCGGGCGCAGCAACAGCCACAGCAGACCCAGCCCCAGACCCAGCAGTACCAGCAGCCCCAGCAGGAGAGCCAGGGAGCCGGGACTGAGACAGGATCTGTGAGTCAGGGCGCGGCCGGAGAGTCGGCCACGCAGCCGCCGACCCAGTAGCGGGTGCCACGCCGTCGGCGGCCGGCGGCGTTCAGCGACGGGACGGAACTCTGTGTCACATCGTGACACTCTCCTGGCTGTATTCGCACGGTTGAACGGCTGAACGTGACGCGTGATTCCACGAAATTACGTCCGACAGTATGAGAGCGGCCCGTACACGGCCGCGAGGTCGGCCACGGGGTCGAACGTGCGGAACCCACCCGCGCCGTTCTCGTATGCGACCCAGTCCGGGTGGGCCAGGACGCCGTCCATTTTTCCGATACTCAGCTGTTTCAACCGCACGCCGTCGACGAGCGACTCGGTGTGCCGCGTCTCGACGATCCCGTCGAACAGGTACAGGCTGTCGTCCAGGAAGCTCTCCCCGCCGCTGGCCGTGACGCTCGCGAAGATAGGGACGAACTTCCGGCTGCAGATGTCGCCGCGCACTTCCTTGACGAACTGTTCCGTCTCGGTCTCCTGGCCCTGTATCTCGACCTCGTTCAACGAGTCGATGACGACGATCCCCCGCCTGATCATGTCTGTCGCCTCCAGCCTGGCATGGAGCGCGTCCTCCACCGAGCGGAGGTCGCTCGGCTCCAGCACCACCGTTGTGGCGTCCTCGAGGACCCCGGCGAGAAACGCGTTCCACTCGACCTGGTGCTGTGGCGTCTGGTGGTCCTCCCGGAGCCGGCTGGTGAAACAGTCGATGATCTGGAGGTCGCCCCGCTCCAGGAACGGGAGCACGTTCCAGCCCAGCGTCAGGAACTGTTCGACGACCGCGACGGCCGGATCGACGAACGTGACGACGACGGCCGGCTCGCCGCGCGTGAGCGTCCGCCAGACGAGTTCGGCCTGCAGTTCCCGGTGACGGAGGCCCTGGTCTCCCGACAGCAGCACGAACGAGTTCGCGGGGTACCCCTGTGGCAACAGTGCATCGAGGGCCGCCACGCCCGTCGAGCGCCGCTTGAACGCGAACCTGTCGGAGTAGGGCTGGTCGCCGGCCTCGACGGCGTTCCGGCAGTGCTCCGAGCAACAGGCTGTCCCGGTACTCGTCCGAACCGGCTCGACGGGGATCCTGTAGCCGCAGTACGCGCAGCGTCCAGTCACCGAAACAGCCGCTGCGTGTGGCAGTGCCGCTGGCTGTGGCATAGGCACAGTACAGTGGCCACGGTGAAAACACCCGCGTCGCGGCCGTCGGCGGTCAGCCGGCCGAGAGCTCTTCGATGCGCCGCTCGAGGGCGAGGATGTCGTCCTCGAGCTGTTCGCCGCCCTCGATCTCCGCCAGCCGGTCGGCGAGCCCCCGGAGCCGCGAGACCTTCTCGTCCTCGTCGACGTCGGTCTTCTGGACGTACACCTGCTCGTCGATATCGTACACCGCCGACTCCTCGAGGTCGGTGACGGTGAGCACGACGTCCAGCTTGTCGGGGTCGACGCCGAGCACCCACTCGTGGGGGATCCCGTGCTCGTCGAGCGCGTCGAGGACGACAGCGTCGTCTTTCGGCGTCCGCCGTTCGCGCGTGGTCCGCCGGACGGTCCCGAAGCGGCCCCGGAGCTGCTGATCGCCGCCCAGCCGCGTCAGCAGCGGCTCGGTCACCGTCCGCCGGAGCCTGTCGCTCCCGCGCTGGACGTCCGACAGCAGCACGTACAGGTCTGTCAGCGCTCCCATCTCCAGGGTGGAGAGGTCGTCAGTTTCCAGCTGTTCGAGGCGATCGGCGAGCAGCACAGCGTCGTCGTGCACCCGCTGAGGCTGGGTGCGCGCCGCCTCGGGCGACACCAGGTGGGGGCTCATCCCGCCGCGGGCGTCCGCGGGCGATCGCGAGAGCTGTCCGCCCGCGGAGCTGTGCCCCGGTGAGAGGCTCACGACGGCTGCGTACGGTTCGACGCCGGGCTGGAGCCCCCCGAGGTCGATCGGGCCGTCGGCCAGGCGGTCGAAGATGATCTCGAACTGGTCTCTGTACAGCGAGACCTCCTCGCCGCTGTCCCGGTACCTGACGTCGACCTTGTCCGGAACCGTCTTCACGACTTCGAACTGCCGCTCCGAAACGGGGGTCTCCAGCGTCGTGCCCGCGTCGAGCTGTTCGAGCGCCTCCCGCAAGCCGTTCCAGGCGTCGCTCATGTCGGGTCTCCCTACGTGCTGTGGCCGCAAAAACACTGGACACAGTTCGCCTGACGCCGCCATCCAGCCCCCAGCGACTGCCCGGGTATCCGGAGCTTTCCTGTCGTTTGCCACCCCGTCTACGACTCGCGTGCGCGTCTCGCTTTCTCCCCGCTCCCGAACGGTTCCCTTCACAGATCCAGGTAGCGCTATACCATCTGGTATGTAAATAGATATTAAAAGTATATATTTAGTACTATTTTTAAGTATGTTATAATTCATATATTTACTAAAATAGACATGATTGATGAACTGAAGGCAGCCCCTTCTTACTGGGAAAATACGTCCGACGGGGGGCGTTATAAACTGGTTACTCATCGATAGCGGAGTAACGAATCGACGGGAAAGCTATCCTATAACTCGGAATTCAGACACACCAAAAATAGTTTGATTTTTTATATGTTTAACAAACTTTTTATACGCAAGGTAGCTACTGCGGGGTAGTATAGATGACCTGGAATGCGACGAACGTCCGGCGCGACACCTACGCACAGAACACGCCCCACCGGACCGAGCCCTACTATGTCACTCACGACTTCGACGGGCCGGCAACGCTCTCGACGACGCTGATTCACGCGATCTCGGAGGCGACGAACGTCGACGTCTCGAACGCCGAGGAGACGCTCTGCCATCAGGTAGATCCGCAGGCGATCGATCACCTGTTCCGGCCGGTCGAGAACGAGTCCCCACGGGCTCACGGTCACCTCTCGATCAGCGTTTGGGGTCACGACGTCACCGTCTACGGCGACGGGCGGATCATCATCTCGCCGCGGCCGCGGTAGCATCTCGGTTCGACTGTGACCGACAGGTTTTCAATCGACGCCTCGCCAGATTCTTGATTCATTTTTGTCTGAAATAGCTTCGGCGCTCACCCGTCGTCGCGGCCGTTCGTGAGGCGGTCGAGGCCGAGCGTCGCGAGCAGACAGACGCCGCCGACGTACAGCAGCGCCTGTGGTTCCGTGACGAGTCGCGAGACGATCGTGTTGCCGTAGCCGAGTGCGGCGCCCAGATATCCGAGCGTCGACGCCGTCCAGCCGAGGCCAGTGAACCCCGCCAGCTGTTCGAGTCTCCCGCGGTTCCGGTCCGATTCTTCTGTCGTCCACACGCGTTGTTTCAGGGACATATACCGGTAAGACGGTCTTACTCCCGGCGGGGATAAGGCCGTATTTCCGGAATGTGGTCGGGTAGGTACCAGTCGCTCTTCCCTGGTGACATCGTACGATCTAGTCAGTTACGTCAGGCCGCTGCGTTCGAGGTGAGCGTACAGCGCGGGGTGCAGCGGGCCGTTCGAGCCGAGCAGCGGTTTGCGATCGTCAGCGTCGAATCCGACGACGTAGGGGTCGTTGTCGTCGTCGGTGATCCGGGCGCCCGCCGCCCGCGCGATCACGAGGCCGGCGGCGACGTCCCAGGGGTAGGTGTCGTACTCCCACAGCGCGTCGGCGCTGCCGCTGGCGAGATAACAGAGGTTCAGCGCCGCCGAGCCCAGCGACCGGACCCCGCGGGTCTCGTGGTAGTAGTGGGCGAGAAACTCCCCGTCGGGGTCGTAGCCCGTCAGCAGCATGCTCTCGTCGAGCTGGTCGCGGTCGGTCGTCGTAATGGGGACGCCGTCGGCGTATGCGTCACCGCCCTCGACGGCGTGGAAAATCTCGTCCGTTTCGGGGACGTAGACGACGCCCATCACGGGGGTGTCCTCTTCCAGCAGTGCGATCGACACCGCGTAGTTGGGGTTGCCGTGCATGAAGTTGCCCGTCCCGTCGACGGGGTCGATCACCCAGGTGTACGGCGCCGACCCCTCGACGTAGGCGGCTTCCTCCGAGAGGATGCTGTGGTCGGGGAACTCGTTTTCGATCACCGTCGTGATGATGCGGTTGGCGCGGTAGTCGGCCTCCGTCACGATGTCGGATTTGTCGGTCTTGTAGGTGACGTCCTCGACGCGGCCGTGCAGTTCCCGCAGGGGGTCGCCGGCGCTCCGGGCGGCCTCGATGGCGACGTCGCGGGCGTGTTTGCGGAGGCTCGGCTCCGCCGCCGGGCGGCTGTCGCGTTCGAGCAACTCGCGGGGGCCGTCGGACTCGTCGCGCAGCCCCCAGTTGAGCTTCTCCGTGAGCGCGGTCATGAACTGGTCGTCGTAGCTCGTCCGGACGACGTGAGCGCGCTGCTCGGCGCCGGTGATCCGGACGACGGACTCGTCGCCCAGCACCTTGTACGCGCGGCCGCCGTCGACCAGCAGGCTCGCCCGGCCGCGGGTGACGACCTCGAGTTCGGTGTCGGCGGCGACCACCATCGGCCGGACGCCCATGCTATGGGTGTGCAGCGGGACGACCTGGAGCGTGTGGTTGTCTGCCGGCAGGTGGACCGGCCCGCCCCCCGAGAGTGCGATCCCCGTCGACCCCGTCGGCGTCGCCACGGCGATCCCCGTCCCCTCGTACTGGCCGACGTACTCGCCGTCGGCGAACACCTCCAGCCGGGTGACTTTCCGGCCGAACGGGTTCTCGGGGGGGACCCGCTGGAGCATCACGTCGTTGATCCCGGTCGCGTCGACGCCGGCCGCCTTGACGCGGACCTGCTGGCGGCTGTCGACGGTCGCCCGCCCGCACAGCACCTCGTCCATCGCCGCCGCCAGGTCGTCGACCTCGACCCTGGCGAGAAACGACATCGACCCGGCGTTGATGCCCAGCTGCGGGATCGAAAGCGGCGCGAACCGCTTGACCCCTTCCAGGAAGGTGCCGTCCCCGCCCAGCGTCACGCCGAGCGTCGGCGTCTCCGGCTCGTAGGCGTCCCCGATCTCGTCGTCGAGCGCCACGACCGACAGCGCGACCCCGGCGTCGTCGGCCCACGACCGCAGCCGCGACAGCGCCGCCTCACTGTCCGGACTCGCCACCGCGATCACCTTCTCTGTGGTCGCCAGCCGCCGCCCGTGCATTCACGTTGTCCTGGGACCGAGACACGGATAACCGTTTCCTCGTACGACCCGGCTGCGTGGTGTGTCTGCCCCCCTGCACGGTCCCCTGCGCGCCGCAATTATTACAGCCACCAGTATCACTGCAGGAAGCGAAAAGACTGTCCGTGTTTGCCGACATGGTTCGGGTATGGCAGTGATCGACATCGCGCGGACGAGCGTCGTCACGGCGGCGCCCGACGCGACCCTGACCGACCGACCGGGACCTGGCGATGGCTGTCATCGACGAGGGTCGCGACGCGGCCGAGACGGCGGTCGGCGACGTGCTGCCCGAGGACCTGGTCACCGTCGACGCCGACGCCGGGGTGTACGACCTGTTCGAACTGTTCTCCGAGCAGGGCGTCCGCCGGGTCCCCGTCGTCGAGGACGGCGACCTCGCGGGGATCGTCTCGCTGAGCGATCTCGTCGTGTTGCTCGGTATGGAGCTCCAGCACCTCGCGACGGCCGTCCGCAGCTCCGCACCGGCGTACGAACGGCCCGGCCCCGACTACTACCGCGGGTGACCCTCTCCCCGAACGTCGGTCGGCTGTAACAGGCACCGATCGCTGACAGCGGATCCCGATCGAGAACAGCGAGCTCCAGTCACCAGTAGCGCCCTTCTCCCGGCATCGTATAGTGGCGCCACCGGTGGCTCGTCACGTTCGTGTTTCTATTCCACAATAATCCTTGGGGCATCCCGAACGTGTCATCGAACCACCCGGAAACCTTTTGGAGTCGCTCTCCACTAGTGGCTAGAAGATGAGTGGTACCGAGCCTCCGACAGTGCTGGTCGTCGACGACGAACCCCATGTCGCAGACGCCTACGCGGCCCAGCTAGAGAGCGAGTTCATCGTCTCGACGGCGTACAGCGGCCAGGAGGCGCTGGACAAGCTCGACGCATCCGTCGACATCGTGTTGCTGGATCGGCGGATGCCCGGCATCTCCGGCGACAAAGTGCTCGCTAAGATCCGCGAGCGGGACCTGCAGGTCCGCGTGGCGATGGTGACCGCCGTGGACCCGGACTTCGACATCATCGAGATGCCGTTTGACGACTACGTGATCAAGCCGGTCTCCCGCGACGACCTCTTCGAGACGATCAACCGGCTGCTCACCTGCTCGGAGTACGAGGACCAGCTCCGGCGCTACTACGCCCTCACGGCGAAGCACGCAACCTTGCTGGCGAACAAGCTCGAGTCCGAGCTGGCCGACAGCGAACGGTTCCAGCGCCTCGAGGAGGAGATGCACGAGACCCGCGAAACCCTCGATCAGACGGTCGCGTCGTTCGACGACGCGGACTTCGTCGCGGCGTTTCGGGACCTCGACGAGGATCTCAACGTCCCCAGCGCCGCCGAGGAGTGACGGACGTCATACTGGTGGCTGTACGCACGTGAGGACTCGAATTGAGAATCCAGGCGGAACGGGTCTGTCTCCGCAGATAGACAGCCAGACGTGATTCAGGTACGCCATGCCGTCCCAACTCCCGTTGTTCGGGCCATCTTGTATATACGTGCACTGCCCTAGCAGCGAGATACGATGAGCAACAAACCGATCCTGTACACGCTGATCGCCGCGGGGCTATTCGTGACGGTGTCCACCCCGATAGCGTTCATCGTCGGGGTGTTCGTCATCTACGCGGCAAGCTCGATAACTGCCGGCATCATCGCCGGTGCCCTGACGACCGTCGTGTTCGTCTCCTGGGCGTCGTACGCGATCTACAACTGGACGTCACAGCAGGAACGAGCCAAGGCGTCGGCGGCCTGATAGTGATTGTTGTGACTCTTTACCGTCGGGTATTCCTCAGACGCCAGTTTCGGGCCGTGAAACCGCCGCTATTGCGACATGGTGCCGAAAATAATCACAACAATCACTATGAGACGGACCACTACGCTCTTTTCGGTCCCGTCTGGCGGTCAGTTCGCGACTTGCGACAGGATGAACAGTACCCTGCCGAACTGGGAAACGACCAGACCGATTCGAGACGAGCATCGAGCCCATCGGCGTCGCGTCAGTCGAGGGTGCCGACGGGCTGTTCCTGATACTGGTGGCTGTAGTCCTTTTACTCACCAGTCTCTGCTATCTGAGGCTCGGGCCGTTCGTCACCGACCGCTACGAGTAGGAGAGCTTCATACTGTCGGACGTAACTCTGTGTCACATCGTGACACTCTCCTGGCTGTATTCGCACTGTTGAACGGCTGAACGTGACGCGTGACTCCACGAAATTACGTCCGACAGTATCAGGACAGCCGTACGTACTGCTCGTCGGTGAGTTCGATCCCCGAGGCCGCGACGTTTTCTTCGAGGTGCTCGACGCTGGACGTGCCCGGGATCGGCAGCGTCACGTCGCAGTGTTCGAGCAGCCAGGCGATCGCGATCTGTCGGCGGGTCGCGTCGTGGGCGGCCGCGACGTCGTTGCCGGCACCCAGGGGGTACCAGGGGATGAAGCCGATGCCGTACTCCTCGCAGGTCTGGAGGATGTCCTCGTCGTCACGGTGGGCGACGTTGTAGCGGTTCTGGACCGTCGCCACCTCGACGTGGTCGCGGGCAGTCTCCAGCTGCTCGACGCTGACGTTCGAGAGGCCGACGTGGTCGACGAACCCCTCGTCTTTGCATTCGGCGAACGCCGCGACGCTCTCCTCGAAGGGGGTGTCGGGGTCGGGGCGGTGGAACTGATAGAGGTCGATCGGGTCGACGCCGAGGCGGTCGCGGCTGACAAGCACCTGGTTGCGGATGTAGTCCGGGTCGCCGTGGGCGAGCCACTGGCCGTCGGCGCTGCGCAGTAGGCCGGCTTTCGTTGCGACGACGGTCTCGTCAGGGTCGAGCGTTTCCCCGAGCAGCCGCTCGCTCACCCCTGGGCCGTAGGAGTCGGCCGTGTCAATGAAATCCACGCCGAGGTCGACGGCGCGGCGGACGACCTCGCGGGCGCGCTCCTCGTCGTCCGGCCGGCCGATGATGTCCTCGCCGGTGATGCGCATTGCGCCGTAGCCGAGGCGGTTGACGGTGAGGTCGCCGCCGATGTCGAACGTGTCGCTGTCGTTGTGGATCGCCATAGGCTGTCACAGGGCGGCAGCTGGAAAAACGCACCGCTGGGTCTCTCCGGATGCCGTTTCCGCCCCGCGTACCGCATCCTCCGGGACGATCCCGTTCCTGGTCGAGGACGCCTCCGGAAGCGTGCGGGTGGACCCGCGCGGCGCCTGCACGCCGGCGAGACTGCGCGCGTGTACGGCAGCGTCGGGCCGGCGGCAGTTGGCGAGTGGGGGAGCGGGCTGTGAATGCGCGAGGACACAGTGCGAAAGGCGTTAGTGGCTGCCAGTTGGCAGATGCTGTATGGCCGGCAGCAAGAGCGTCGTCATCGCAGCGATGATCGCGAACGGGGGTATCGCGGTGCTGAAGTTCTTCGGCTTCCTGCTGACCGGGAGCCCGTCGATGCTCGCGGAGACGTACCACTCCATCTCCGATACGGGCAACCAGGTGCTGTTGCTGGTCGGGATCAAGTACAGCGAGCGGTCCGCCTCGGGGATCCACCCGTTCGGCTACGGGAAGGCGCAGTTTTTCTTCGCCTTCCTGGTGTCGGTGCTGCTGTTCGGGGTCGCCGGCTGGGAGAGCCTCAACCACGGCATCGAGGAGCTCCGGCACGGCGGCCACGAGACGGAGACGGGCGCGGCGGAGTTCCTCGGGTTCACGATCGACATCGCCCTACCGGTCGACGCGTTCTGGATCGTCGTCGCGATCCTGCTGGGTGCGATCGCGTTCGAGGTGTACGCATTCGTGAAGGCCCGTGCGGAACTCAAACGGCAGATGGCGGAGTACGGCTGGTCGGGCTACCGCGAGACGTTCGACAAGACCAGCGACATCACGACGCTGACGGCCTTTACCGAGGATACCATCGCGCTTTTGGGGCTGCTGGTCGCGCTCGTCGGGGTGGTCGCCAGCGAGGTGACGGGCAACCCCGTTTACGACTCCGCCGGCGCGGTCGTGATCGGCATCCTGCTGATGCTGTTCGCGGTGCTTTTGGCCTGGGAAAACAAGCGGCTCATCCTCGGCGAGAGCCTGCCCGGCGACGTGGAGATAAATCTCAAGGACGCGGTCACGTCCCACGACGGGATCGAATACGTCGACGACTTCCGGTCGATGTTCATCGGCGCGGGGAAGGTGCTCGTGACTGCCGACGTGAGCTTCGACCCGGGGCTCGGGACCGAAGAGATCGACGAGAACATCCAGCAGATCGAGGGGAAACTCGAGGAGATCGACGGCCGCGTGAAGCTGGTGTACATCGAACCCGAGGTGTGAGCAATTTCACCTCCAAGAGTTCTCGCCGAGAACGGCATCTCAACGCCGGCGCGGTCCAGTTCGCACTCATTCCCCCGTCGGTGTTGCCTGGGTGGGCATCCCCACCACCGTTTCGTTTGCGTACCGACACGCCACCGCACGGGCGGCCCAACCTCCGCCGGGCCGTCATACTGGTGGCTGTAATTCTTTTACTCACCAGTCTCTGCTATCTGCGGAGACAGACCCGTTCCGCCTGAATTCTCAGTTCGAGTTTTCACGTACGTACAGCCACCAGTATCAGCACCCGTCGCTACGGACCCGGAGCTGCCGTGCTAGCTGTCGACCTCGCCGATCGCACGCTCGCGCAGCCGGCCGGTCATCTGCAGGCCGTGGTGGTCGGTCCGGCGGATCACCCGCTTGGCCTGCGTAGTCGAGAAGTACTTGTCCCCGACCGACGCCCGGATGACGGCACCGAACGTGCCGCTGACGGTGGCGTCCAGCCCCTCGGCGACCGCCCGGAGCTGCCGGTCGTCCGACAGCAGCGCCGCCTCCTCGCTCCGGTCCCGCGCGGCGAGCAGCCCGGCGACGATGAACACGTCGCTGGTGCGCTCGCTCGCGTCCAGCAGCGCCGCCGCGTCGTCGAGCCAGTTGTTGACGTCCGGCGCCGTCTCGACGGCGTGCTCCTCAAGAAAGCGCGCCAGGTTCGTCGCCGCCGGCTCGATCGTAATCTCATCGATCACGGCTTCGGGGATCACCAGCGTCGCGTCGAGTGCGCCGAGCAGGTCGAGGTCGCCGACCTGGCCGAGGTTGTACAGCGGCGTCGCGTCGACGAACACCCGCATCTACAGCTCACCTGCGCGCTCGGCGTCGAACGCGAGATCCGTCTCCGACAGCTGTGTGGTCAGCCCGCGGTCCTGGGCGATCTCCAGCCACTCCGCGATGGAGACGCCGGCCAGCCGCGCCGCCTCGTTGACCGACACGTCGCCGCTCCCGTAGCGCTCGACCGCGTGGCGCGTCCGCAGCGTCTCGACGCCCTCCCTGATCGCCTGCCGCATCGTCGTACTCCGGTCCTGCTCCAGCAGGGCGGCCACCTCGTCTAGCTCGTCCCGTTCCGTTTCGTCCAGCCGCACGCTCACTGTCGGCATGTATACGACGCAACTCAATGTAAACGCACATTAAACTATGGGTCCCAACCCGGCTTCGACCGGCGCTCACCCGGATCCACACGCTCATTAGACTGGCCACGTGAAAGGGAGATATGGCAGACGTGGCACAGGCGTTCGTCCCGGGTCACGTGACGGGGTTTTTCACTACCGACCCTGATCCGGACCCCACGAAAGCGGGGTCGCGGGGCGCCGGAATCGCGCTGTCTGCCGGCGTCACTGTGACCGTCCGGCCGGCGTCGGAGGCGCGGGTGGTCCTCAATGGCGAGGAGCTCCGGATGGAAGCCGTCGAGCGGACGCTGCGCGCGCTCGAACTGCGGGCGGAGGTCCGCGGCGTGACCGACCTCCCGCTGGGGGCGGGCTTCGGCGTCTCCGGCGCGATGGCGCTCGGCAGCGCGCTCGCGGCCAACGCCGCCTTCGACCGCCGGCTCTCGGAGAACGAACTCGTCACTATCGCCCACGGCGCGGAGGTCGAGGCTGGGACGGGTCTGGGCGACGTCGTTGCGCAGGCCCGCGGCGGGGTCCCGATCCGGCTCGAACCCGGCGGTCCACAGGACAACCTGCTCGACGGCATCCCGGCACAGGAGCGCGTCGAGTACCACGTCATCGGCGAGCTCTCGACCGACGACGTTCTCACCGGCGACACTGACGCGATCACCGAGGCCGGCAAGACGGCGCTCTCGTCGGTCGTCGGCGAGCCGACGATGGCGGGGTTCATGGCGGCTTCGCGTCGCTTCTCGCGCGAGTCTGCGCTCCTGACGCCGGCCGTCAAGCGCGTGATTTCCGACGTCACCGAGGCCGGCGGCACGGCGGCGATGGCGATGCTCGGCGAGACTGTCATCGCGCTCGGAACAGGGCTCTCCGACACGGGCTACGAACCCGACGCCTGTCGGATCCATCAGGCGGGTGCGACGATCCAGCCGCTGGAGTGAGCGAACCCCTACAGCACGCCGAGCAGAAAGCCCGAGGTGAACTCGACGTCGCGGTCGGCGTAGCCGTGCTTGAACGTGTACGTTCCCGACTCCAGGGGCGCGTCGTCGGGGTGGGCGAACACGAGGTACCGCGCCGACAGCGTCTCGCCGGCGTCAACCCCGCGGACTGAACCCCCGCGTCGGCGCTCCATGTGGGGCAGAAACGCGGGCGTCGCTTCCGGGCCGTCGCCCCGGACGTAGGCCGGCGCGAACATGTCCTCACGGAGGAGGACGACGCGGGAGCCGTCCGGCGCCTCCCCGACGTAGGAGCCGAACGGCCAGCCGCCCTGGGAGGCGATCAGCTCCCGCTCGTCGGACTGGTTCGTCAGCGCGATTTCGATCAGCCCCGGATGGCGGTCGGTGACCGGTTCCAGCGCAGTGATCTCGAACTCGCCGACGAACGCCTCGGGGGGCGTGACCGCCTCCATCACGGCGAGGTCGAACAGCGTCTCCCCCGCCTCCGGCGCGGGCTGTGTGATCTCGACCTCGATGGTCAGCTCGAACTGCCAGTCGGACGTCTTCTGGTCCCTGCTGTCGTCATCGTCGTCATCGAATCCGGGCCCGTCGGTGCTCACGTGATGCGTGCTCGAATACTCGTAGCTACCCGGCTGGATGGCGTGGGTTGCCGTCGAGAGCGTGTACGTCTCCTCGATCCGCTCGTCTGGTTCGATCGTGGCACTGAGCCCGATGGCGTTGACGCTCGTCACGCCACGGTGTGGGGTGTCGTGGACGTGGCCGCTCTCCTCGTAGGCCTCGGTCCAGGCAGTGATTCGTCCAGTCGTCCCATCGACCCCGCCGAACGTGACCACGCCAAGCGGCCGCGGCGCGCCGGTCATAAGCCCCAACTCCTCGTCGCTTCTGTTGTGCAGCGCAAACTCGAAGCCGACCTCGCTATCTGCGTCGATGACCTCGCCCGCGGCGTCCAGCGAGACGTCGAACGGCGCGTCCTCGTCGACGGTCGCCTCGGCGGTGGCGGTCACGTCGTAGCCCGCCGAGCCGAAGTAAAACTCCGTGGCCGAGTAGTCGGGCGCTGCCGGGTAGGGCGCCGGCTCCAGACCGGGCAGGGAGTCGTGGGCCGGTTCGGCATCCGGGCCGGCGATAGCCGTCAGCCGCCCGCCGGCGTTCGCGTACACGCGACCATCCGCGACGGCCGGCGTGCTTACCGACCAGCCGAACGGCAGCGCCCAGCGGCGGTCGCCGGTCGCCGCGTCGAGCGCGTACAGCCAGTTGCGCCGCGAGGGGACGTAGACGACGCCGTCAGCGACCACCGGGCTGCCGGGCACGAGTCCCTCGTGTTCGAACGTCCACTCGACGTCCCCGGTCTCGGTATCCAGCGCCAGGACGCGGGCTGCCGGCTCGTCCGCCCAGTCCCCGTTCGTGTAGCCGCTCAGATACAGGATCCCGTCGGCCAGTGCGGGGCTGACGCCGCGGAACCGCCCGTCGTGGCTCCACACCGCGTCCCCGCTGTCGGCCGCCAGCGCCGTGACTGCGTTCCGGGTCGTCGCGTACACCAGGTCCTCGCCCACAGTGAGCGGCGCCCTGACTGTCTCCTCGGGTTCGATCTCCCAGGAGATGTCGCCGCTCGTCGCGTCGAGCGCGTGGATGCCGCTGTAGCTGCTGAGGAACAGCCGGTCGTCGCGTACGGCGGGCGTCGTGATCCCGGTAACGTCGGCCGTCCACAGCTCCTCCCCGTCGTGTGCGTCGAACGCCGCCACCTGCCGGCGGTCGCGCGAGGCCGTGTACGCGACGCCGTCGGTCACCGTCACGCCCTCGGGCTCGCCGTGTTCCATCGCCGTCCAGACCTCCTGCCCGTCGTCGGCGGTGAACGCGTACAGGCTGCCGGCAGCCGCGTACACGAACCCGTCGGCCACGCCGAGTGTCGCCTGCAACTCGTCGTCGACGCCGACCGTCCAGGCCGTCTCGCCGGTGTCGAGGTCGGCCGCGCCGACGCGCTCGTGGTAGAGGCCGGTGCCGAAAAACGCCCGCCCCTCGCCGACGGCGGGGCTCGTCACGGCCCCCCAGGTGTCGGTCTGCCAGGTCACGACCGGCCGCTCCCCGGGGCCGCTCGCCGCGGTGGTGCCGGTGTGTGCCGCGTCGCTCTGGTACCCCGACCACGCCGCGTCGTAGTCCGGGACGGGGTCGGGCATCGGCTCCTCGGCTGGTGTCCGGTCCCCCGCCGGCGTCGCTGTCGGCGTCGCGTCACCGGACGGCTCCGACCCCACCCCGGGCTCGTCGCCGAACGGCCCGAGACAGCCGGCTGTTCCCGCGAGCAGGGAGCTGCCGGCGAGCGCACAGAAGCGTCGTCGATCCATATCCGAATGCAGGGGTCGATCGGGGTAATAACCACGCCAGACTACAACGGGCATTTGACCGAAGCCAAGGGGCGGGCCCGACCGAAATCCGGGCGTATAAACGCCGGCGGCGAGTGCCCGCACACATGGACAGGGAGGTCCCGCTCCGCCGGACCGAACTCGGTGACGGCGCGACGACAGACGAGCTGCGGGCGCTGCTGACGGCGTACTTCGAGGAGGCGAACCGGCTCGGGCAGGCGTACTTCGACGACGAGGCGTTCGGCACCGATGTCGAGGCCATTGTCGATGGGGACGTCGAACGCCTGCGGACGGCGACGCTCGACGAGCCGCTGTTTGTCGCCAGGATCGACGGCGCGCTCGTGGGGTCGGTCCAGCTCAAGCGCCTCGACGCGTCGCGAGTGGAGGTCAAGCGCATGTACGTCACGCCCGCACACCGCGGGGAGGGGATCGGCCGCTCGCTCGTGGAGCTTGTGCTCGCGGAGGCGCGCGCAGACGGGTTCGAGACGCTCCTGCTCGGGCTCGCGCCGTACCACGGGGCTGCGGGGTCGCTGTACGAGTCGCTGGGGTTCGAGTACCGGCCGGCCTACGAGGAGAACCAGGTGCCCGAGAGCGTCGAGGAGTGGTACTTCATGGAGCGGTCGCTCGACGCCTGATCGCGACCGAACAACGACGGCTTTTCGACGGTCCGCCGCGAGCCACGATACATGAGCGAGATCGAGATCCCCGAGAGCCACCCGCGGTACGAGTCGCTGCTCACCCGCCACCGGATCGAGGCGGGCGTCGAGCAAGGGATCACGAGCCAGCAGGGGCTCATCGCGCATGGCCGGGGCGAGGCGTTCGACTACCTGCTGGGCGAGGAGACGATACCCAGCGCCGACGAGGCCGCCCGGGTCGCCGCGGCGCATTTGCTGCGAGCCGACTATCCCGTGCTCTCGGTCAACGGGAACGTCGCCGCGCTCGTCCCCGAAGAGATCGTCACACTTGCGGGCGTCACCGGCGCCGACCTGGAGGTGAACCTGTTCAACCGCACCGAGGACCGAGTGCAGGCGATCGTCGAGCATCTCGAAGCCCACGGCGCCACGGACGTCAAGGGGCTCGCGGCCGACGCCCGGATTCCTGGGCTCGATCACGAGCGGGCGAAAGTCGACGCCGACGGGATCTCCGACGCTGACGTCGTGCTCGTCCCGCTGGAGGACGGCGACCGGGCGGAGGCACTGGCGGCGATGGGGAAAACCGAGATCGTGATTGACCTGAACCCGCTGTCGCGGTCGGCGCAGACTGCCGCCGTGCCGGTTGTCGACAACATCATCCGCGCGATCCCGACCATCACCGAGCACGCCCGGGATCTGCAGGACACCTCCGACGCGGACCTCGACGCCATCGTCGAGTCGTTCGACGCGGACGGGGTGCGGGCCGCCGCTGAGGCGCGGATCCGCGGCGACAGCCTGGAGTGATCGTCCGATACTGATTGTTGTGACCGTATGACGCCACGCAGCCACCGGACCAACCAGAACACCTTTCAATAACCGGGTGGTACTACCAGGTACTATGAGAGAGTTCGACCAGTTCAGCGACGTCGGCGAAGCGGACGTAACGCGCGCGATCGGACAGGAGTGGACCGAGGAGTTCATGGACTTCTCGGACTCGGACGTGATCATCGTCGGCGGCGGCCCGTCGGGGCTGATGGCCGGCAAAGAGCTCGCCGAGCGGGGCGTCCAGACGATGATCGTCGAGAAGAACAACTACCTCGGCGGCGGGTTCTGGCTCGGCGGGTTCCTGATGAACAAGGTGACCGTCCGGGATCCGGCCCAGCACATCCTCGACGACCTGGAGGTCGACCACAAGCAGTCCCAGGACAGCGAAGGGCTGTACGTCGCCAACGGCCCCGAGGCCTGCTCGGGGCTTATCAAGGCCGCCTGCGACGCCGGCGCCAAGATCCAGAACATGACCGAGTTCACCGACATCGTGATCCGCGAGGACCACCGCGTCGGCGGCATCGTGATGAACTGGACGCCGGTCCACGCGCTCCCGCGTGAGATTACCTGTGTCGACCCCATCGCGGTCGAGGGCGACCTCGTCATCGACGCCTCCGGCCACGACGCCGTGGCGGTGACGAAGCTCCACGAGCGCGGCGTGCTCGACGCCCCGGGCATCGGCCACGCGGCCGAGCACAACACGGGGATGGATCAGACCGACTCGGACCAGTACGGCGCCCCGGGCCACGACTCCCCCGGCCACGACTCGATGTGGGTCGGCGAAAGCGAGGACGCTGTCGTCGAGCACACCGGCCTCGCCCACGACGGTCTCATCGTGACGGGGATGGCGACCGCGACGACCTACGGCCTGCCGCGCATGGGCCCGACGTTCGGCGCCATGCTCGTCTCGGGGAAGCGCGCTGCTCAGGCCGCTATCGACGAACTCGGGATCGACGCCGAGGACGTCGACATGACGACCCGCGCCAGCCCCGCCGACGACTAGCTTCTTTTTACTCCCTCGGGTTTCCTCGCTCCCTGCGGTCGCTGGCCGTCAGCGGCTCGTTCGTGTTCGTCGGCAGGCGGACGTCGCGACTGTTCCACTCCCCGGCGAGAAACTCGTGGTCCCCGGACTGGATCGCACGGAGTTCGGTACCGTCCGCCGAACGGAACGCTGGTCCCGGCATGGCAGCCGGTTCTCCCGGGCTGTACGAGGCGCCGGCCAAGCCCGAAGCCTACTACCGGGCAAAACAGCAACACGCCCTGCTGTCCGGCAGCGCGCCGCCGCGGGAGGTGCTCGAATCCGAGATCGAGGGCGAGTTCCTGGTCGCGGACGACCCGCGGACCACCGACGCGCTCCATGGTTACGTGCTCCAGGCGGTGCACTACATCAACACGGGGGAGGATTTCTGCGAGGAGCCCGGCTGCCGGCTGCGCGACCCCCACCGCCAGCCCGGCGTGATCGAGGCACAGCTCCGGGAGCCGGCGTTCTGCGACCGCCACGCTGACCTGTACGGGCCCGAGGGGTGAGGTCATAAATCATTATGTGTCTGTTGTGCTAATTAGAAGTAATGGGCAATGGAGAGCCGGGAGGTGGGAAGCAACCGGACAGGTCCGACGCAGACGCGGGATACAGCTCCGAACAGGGGGGCGTAGAGACGGACGATCCGGTCCCGGGTCGCAAGATCAGGCGGTTGCACGAGGTCGCGACGGCGATGCAGACGGCGGCGTCGGTCGAGGAGATCTACGAGCTGACGGTCAACGCAGCGGTCGACATCCTCGGGTTCGACTGGTGTGCGGTCGAGATCGTGACCGAGGGACGCTTCGAGGTCGCTGCGGTCTCGGAGGAGGCGCCGCTCGAAGTCGGGGCCCGACCGATCACCACCGACCACGGCGTCACCGGCGAGGTATACATGAACGGGGAGTCAGACATCCTCGGTGACGCCAGGGAGCATCCGCTCGCGGAGCCGACCATCGAGGCGTTCCGGTCGGGGCTGACCGTCCCGCTGGGCGACAGGGGCATCTTCCAGGGGATCAGCTCCGAGCCGTACTTCTTCGACGAGGACGACCTCGAACTCGCGGAGCTGTTGATCACGCACACGACGGCCGCGCTCGACCGCGTCGAGGAGACCCAGCGGCTGAACGAACTGAACCGGGCGACGCGACAGCTGATGACTGCCGAGACCCACGAAGCGGTCGCCGAGGAGGGCTGCGACATCGCCTCGGCGGTGCTCGACGCCGCGCTGACGGTCGTGTTCTACCACGACGAGGGGCTGCTCATTCCGATGGCCGCGACCGCGACAGCCAGCGAGGTGCTCGAAGGTCCGAGGCCGATCGAGGGGCCGGACGACGGCTCCGGGGACAGCCCTCGGTGGGCGGCGATGGCCCAGGGCGAGACGGTCCGGGACGCGACGGTGGACGACGACCGCTGGGAGCTACTGAACGTCCCGCTGGGCGAGCAGGGCGTGCTCTGTGTCGGCTCCCGGGCACAGGGGGCGTTCGAGGGGGGCAACGTCGCCCTCGCGGAGACGCTCGCGGCCAACATCGAGGCGGCGTTCACCCGGGCGGACCGCGAGCAGCGTCGCCGCGAGCAGGCCCGCCAGCTCCAGCGACAGAACGAGCGCCTCGACCGGTTCGCCTCGATCGTCAGCCACGACCTCCGGAACCCGCTGCACATCGCCTCGACGCGGGCGGCGCTGGCACGCGAGGAGCACGACTCCGAGCACATCGCGTCGGTCGAGGACGCCCTCGACCGGATGGAGACGATCATCGAGGACACGCTCTCGCTGGCCCGCCAGGGGCGGATCGTCGAGGAGACCGAGCCGGTCCCGCTGAGCAAGGTCGCCTCCCGCTCCTGGGACCAGGTCGAGACCCGCGGGGCGCCGCTGGAGATCCTCAGCGACAGCGTCGTCGAGGCCGACCCGGACCGGCTGCGCAACGTGTTCGAAAACCTGTTTCGCAACGCTGTGGAGCATGGCTCGACGGGCAGTCGGCCTCCGGCCGACGACGAAGCAGTCGCCCGGGAGGCTGACGGAGGCCCGGAGCCACCCCGCGTCCGGATCGGGACGCTCGAGTCGGGGTTCTACGTCGAGGACACCGGCAGCGGGATCCCCCCGGAGCGCCGCGAGGAGGTGTTCGACCTCGGCTACTCCAGCGAGCCGGACGGCACTGGGTTCGGCCTGGCGATCGTCGAGGAGATCGTCGAGTCACACAACTGGGCGATCCAGGTCACGGAGAGCGACGCTGGCGGCGCGCGCTTCGAGATTACTGGGGTCGAGATCAACTAAACGGGCTGCGCGGCGGCCGCGTCCGTCATACGGACTGCTGTGAGTATTTTCGGCGGGGTTCGGCACATCCAGGTGTCCCGTCGGCCGGGACCCGAGGGTTGTGACAGCCCAGCGGGACGGAGTCACAGCAGTCCGTATCAGGGCGTCAGCCGGCTCACGGAGAGCCAGTCGATGCCGGCGTCGACGTCGGTCAGCGCAAACACGAGCTGTTTTCTGACGCCGTGGGCGAGGCGCACGTCGAGCGCGAGGTCGCGGGGCGCGAACGTGTGGGTGGCCGGCAGCACCCGCACCAAAAGCTCCGAGTGCCCGAGGTCCTCGACGGAGTCGACGTCGGCGTACGTCCGGAAGTCGGCGCCGAACTTGAACCCGGTTTTCGGGACGAGGCCGGCGGTTCGGAGGGCGCCGTAGGCGCGCAGCCGGCGGTCGAAGCGGTCCGACCAGCGAGAGCTGGACGGAGCGCTCGTCGCGGTCGAGCCGCTGGCCGTAGAACGCCCGGTCGTGCAACGCCTCGGGCGGGTCGCTGACGAGCACGCGGTCCGAGAGCATCGCCCCCTCGACCGCCGGTAGGTCGTGGTACGTCGAGCCGGCGATCGTCGGCTCCTCGACCGCCAGGTACGTCACCTCGCTCTCCTCGTCGACGACCGCGAGCACACCCGTTACCTCCTTCTCGTCAGCGTCCGCACCCGCGCTGGCCTCACTGTCTGCCGGATCGCTTCCGTTGCCGCATGCGGCGATCTGCCGGAGCGTCCCGGAAGTCACGTCTTCGCGTTCGCTGACCGTCCACACCCGGTAGGCGACGGTGTCGTCCCAGGGGCCGTCGCCGCGCGGATACACCACGAAGTCGCCCGCTGTGTCCCCGGTCGCCGCGTTCCCGTCACCGCCGCCAGTCCCCGCCAGCGACGCCGTCGGCGAGAGGTAGAAGCCGCGGTCACGGAGCTCCTTGTACACGAGAAAGTCGACCTCCGAGACGGCGTTCGAGGCCAGGAACCCCTCGAAGTCGAGCAGCTCTCCACCCGAGCGGCGGTCGACGAGGGCGTCGATGTCGCCGCGGAACAGGAGGTGGGCCGCCTCGACCGGCGCGAGGTCGACGCCGCTGTCCCGCGGTGTACCGTACCCCCGCGCGTCGTAGAACTGCTCGCGGGCGGCGCTGTCGCCCCGCACCCGCTCGCCGTCGAACGGTACCTGCATGTCTGGCTCTCGACGCTCGGCCGCCATAGCACCTGTGATCGGCCGGCGGCGGCGACCGGTCGCGCCGTAGCCTGGACGGCGTTACTTTGAGGGGGGCTCGGTCCAAGAGGGGGGATGTGACACGCGACGCCGTGATGGAGGGGTTCGAGCGCTTCGTCGACGACGCGATCGAGGGGACGGCGGCGGAGTTCAGCGTCTCGCGGGCGCTCCGACAAGGGGTTCGCGGCCCCGGCGGGGCGACCGTCGACCGGCTGCTGAAGGACTCGGACCTGCTGTGGGATCGCGTCGTTCAGCCCGAACTCGACAGCTACCGCGAGCAGACTGTCGCCCAGTTTTCGGTCCTCCTCGACGCCGTCGAAGCCGACGAGCAGATCGAGGCACACCGCGATGCGATCCTCGACGCGGGGACGTTTGCGGCAGCGATCAGGGACAACCTCCCGGCCGAGCGCCGGCGGCGCGTCGAGGACCGGCTGTTCGCCCACCACGAGAGCCTCGGCAACGCGGTCGTCCCGCTGCTGGAGAGCCCCGAAGACGAGTTCTGGGCGGCCGCCCGGGCGACCCTCGAGCCCGACGTGGCGCGCGAGTTGATCGAAGAACAGTTCGCCTTCACGGCGCCGTTGCGCGAGCACCGCGACGCCTTCGCGCTCGCGACGGTCATCGACCCGGGCGAGTTGCTCGGCGGCCTCGGACTGCTCGCCCCCTCGACGCTGGAGATCGAGTACACCGACGAGGCGATCCGCGCGATGCGCCGCGCCGAGCGGACGGTCATCGCCGAGGCCAACCGCGAACTCGACCGCCGGTTCGAAGACGCGTGATCCGTACTCGATCGGAGGTCCCCGGAGCGCGGTCGTGCTTTCGCAGTACTGATCTGCCCAACCCTGAAATGTACCAGGGTCGAACTGTCGAGCGATGACTGACCCGGTCGCACAGTCCGAACAGCTGTTGCGCGCTGTTCGGAGAGCCGAGCCGATAGACGACATCGAGGAGGCGTTGGCGGCGCTCGATCCCGACGAGCTCGCCGCTACGCTGGACGACGACGAGCCGCGGCTCGCGTTCTGGGTGAACGTCTACAACGCCGCCGTCCAGCGCGCGCTCGACGGGAATCCCGAGCGGTACGAGAGCCGGCGGCAGTTCTTCGGCGACCCGCTGGTCACTGTCTCCGGCGAGCGGCTGAGCCTCGACGGGATCGAGCACGGCATCCTGCGGCGCTCCTACAGCAAGCACACCCTGGGGTACGTCCGGAGCCCGTTCCGCGACGCGTTCCACGACCAGCAGGCTGTCAGCGAGCGGGACCCCCGCATTCATTTCGCGCTGAACTGCGGCGCCGAGAGCTGTCCGCCGGTCACCGCCTACAGCCGCGACCGCGTCGACGACCAGCTCGACCTGGCGACCGGGGGGTACCTGGAGCGGACCGTCGAGTACGACCGCGCGGCGGGACGCGTGACCGTTCCCCGGGTCATGCTGTGGTTCCGCGGCGATTTCGGCGGCAAGGACGGCATCTACGACTTCCTCCGGCGGTACGACCAGCTCCCGGCCGGCGTCCGGCCGAGCCTCTCGTATCACGACTGGGACTGGTCGCTCCGGCTGGGCAAGTACGCCGACCTCGACCGCGAGGAGTCGCCACAGCCCTGATAGTGGACGGTTTCGATCGAATCAGTTCCTCTGATCTCCCGGCACTCACTGGGTCACCCAGCACCAGGCGAGAAGCTGGAGCGCCGCCAGCCCGACCATCGCGACCACGCCCGGCCACGGGAGGTGTCGCTCCGTGTACCCCAGCCAGCCCCAGACGACCAGCGGCGCGACCAGGGCGCTCGCGGCCGCCACCAGCCCCGGCAGCGGCGCCGACGCAAACGGAGCCGGCAGCGGCGTGTCAGCGAGCAGTGCCGGCAGCGCCGGCGAGAGGGCGATAACCGAGACGGTACGCCGTCCGGAGACGTTCCGGCGACCACCTGACCGCCAGCGTCCGCTTGCCGACGGCCGCGTCGGCCTCGCGGTCGGGCCAGTGGACCTCGAACAGGTTCAGAACCACGAGGAGGAAAAACGGGACGGACGCGAGCCCGACGACCCACAGCCGCCCGCCGAGGACGGCCGCGCCGTACAGCGGCAAGGCCAGCCCGCCCAGTGCTGCATTGTCGAGTTCGCCGACCCCGCGACGGACGAGCGCCAGCGGCCTGACGGAGTACTGCCAGCCGAACACGGCGATCACCGCGAGCAGCGCGACGCCCCGAACAGGGAGATGCCCGGTCACGAAGAATGCGGCTGTGAGAGCAGTTCCGACGGCGAGGGCGGCAATCGCGGCGCGGAGGACGACGACCCGCGGGAGGCCGGACTCCGGGAGCGCGCCGCTGCCGCCGGAGAACGGCGTCCGCTCCGTGAGGGCGTCCGTCTCGTAGTCGGCGTACTCGTTGACGTAGTGGACGCTCGCCGCGACCGGCAGCAGTGCGGCCAGCCCAGCAGCGAGCGCCGGGGCCGAGAACGCCGCCCCCTTCGCCAGCGCGATTTTCGCGCCCAGCGCGTAGACGCCGGCGATCAACAGCAACTGCGACGGCCGGCTCGCTTTGAACAGCACCCGGGCGAGCGTTCGCCACGCTGGCATGCCACCCCCTTGTGATTCCAGCTACGTGTGTTGTCGGGTCCCTGGCGCTATACTGCCGGACGTGACTCTGTTACTCCGAGTGCTGCTCGGACTGGGGGTTTCGGTTGTCTCAGATGCTGAGCGCTATCCGGGTGGGAACGGAATCACGTCCGGCAGTATGGGTGTGCACAGCTGTTGGATCGTTGTAGCTGCTGCATCCGAGAAAGCCCTCGCATCCCGGACGACGCAAGCACCACAGCGACCGCAGGGAGCGAGGAGCGCAGCGAGTCCCGGAAGGTCGAGCGCGCCGAGGGCTTTCTTCGAGACGGCAACCTACACGGAAGCGATTGCTAACCAAGCGCCGAGGATTTTCTTCGAGACGTTTACGACAACACCCACAGCACCAACTAGCGGACCGGGAGACTTTACTCGGTGGTGGCCCGTGCTGTGGGTATGATCCTCTCGGACGCGGACATCCGCCGCCGGCTCGAGAACGGCGACCTGGGCATCGACCCACTTGCGGACCCCAACCTGCAGATCCAGCCCGCGAGCGTCGACCTCCGCCTTGGACGGGAGTTCCTGGAGTTCCAGCACACGAACATCCCCTGTATCCACCCCGACAGCGAGCAGGAAATCGACGAGTACGTCGACGAGACGGTCGTCGAGGAGGACGAGGAGTTCATCCTCCACCCCGGCGACTTCGTGCTCGGCACCACCGTCGAGCGCGTCGAGATTCCACCCGATCTCATTGCCCACGTCGAGGGGCGATCATCGCTGGGCCGTCTTGCGATCGTCGTCCACGCCTCGCTCCCCTACGACGAAGAGGTGTTCCTGTGGACGCCCGAAGACGGCTTCGGCTTTTACAAAATCGGGGATGTCGTGGAGAACGAACGACCTGCACGCGCCGTTGCGTTCGACCCACAGACGTTGCGGGTGAGTACACACCGGGTGACAGACCATATCACGAATCCGACGAAGCGAATCTACCGAGTGAGACTCAAGTCTGGCCGGGAGGTTCACGTCACAAAAGACCACAACCTCTTCACGCTCGACGATCACGGTGGTGTCACCCGGATTGCCAGTGAAGATGCCGAGGGACAACACGTGATGGTGCCGGCGACACTGCCGGATTCTCCCGGAGGGACAGGAACAATCGACCTGCTTGACGTACTCGACCCCGAGGAAACGACACTGTATGCCAGCGACGGGTTCGGCGAGGTCGACTGGTCGAGCGTTCCAGCCGGATCGAGACGGCACTACAAAGCACAGAACAGCGTGCCGATGGATGCACTCCCGAGAACGGAGACGCCGGACCAGATCGAGGTCGCATTCAAACAGAGTGATACGAAACTCCCGCGTCATCTGACGCTGTCACCGGAGTTCGGCTGGGCGCTCGGTTTCTACATCGTGGAGGGATCGGCACGGCGGAAACAGCTCCAAGTGGCCAATACCCAACGGGAGCATCTCGACCGTTTCGCCGAGTTCTTCGACCAGTACGATACGAGTCTCTCGTGGTACGAGAACGACCGCATCACGAAACTGACGGTCTGCTCGGCGCTCTGGTCGAAGGTGTTCCGCGAACTCGCCGGCTCCGGTCAGGACAAGACGATTCCGGAGTGTGCGTTCGACTGGCCGACTGACGTACTGCACACACTGCTTGCGGGTCTGCTCGACGGGGATGGCTGTCGCCGAGACACGCGCGATACGCTCTACACGGCGAACCCCGACCTCGCAAATCGTGCGGCCCATCTCGGAACGCGCCTTGATCTATTGACATCCATTTACAGCCGGGAACGCGAGACGCATATCCCGATGAGCGACGTCGATTGGTCGGGCGAGATGTGGGCTGTCGATTTCAGAGCGGATGCCCACAAGTGCGGCCAGTACGTCCCCGTCCCGAACGAACTACTGCGCGAGTACAGAGAACGGGCAGAGATGCGGATGATCGACGCGGCGAAGGCGATGGGCTACTCTTCGAAGTCGAGCATTTCGAACGTCGAAAACGAGGAGTACGGAACCGTCAAACGCGAAACGCTCGAACGGTTCCGTGATGCTTACGCCGAGGCAGGAGTCGACACGAGCCGTCTCGACCAGCTACTCGACGGTGGCGTTCGGTTCGAGGAGGTCGTTGCCGTCAAGGAAACCAACCGCGTCGAACCGACCTACGACCTCGAAGTACAGCCCGACGGACAAACGATCGAGAACTTCCTCGGTGGTCGAGGTGGGATCTTCCTCTCGAACACTGCCGGTCTCTGCGATCCTGGATACCAGGGCCAAATTACCCTCGAACTGTCGAACCTCGGAGCCGCACCAGTCGCGCTCGCGCCGGGCATGCGCATCTCCCAGCTGACGTTCACCGAACTCTCCTCCCCGGCAGAGCGGCCCTACGGCGCGGAGCGCGGCTCGAAGTACCAGGACCAGTCCGGGCCGCAGGCCTCCCGGATCGGCGGCGACAGGGAGTTCGGTGGTGAGCAATGAAGTTCATCGAGGAGATCGCGGTCGAGGAGTTCCTCCCCACGTTCCGGTCGCTGCTGGCGGAGGCGCTCCGCGCGGAGGGGCTGACCCAGAATGAGGTCGCGACGCTGCTTGGAATCAGCCAGAGTGCCGTCTCGAAATACGTCCACGGCGAAGTCGACCGCAACGAGCGGCTGCTGGCCGACGGGGAGCTGCAGGAGCTCGTAGAGCGGCTGGCCGACGGGCTGACCGACGGCGAAATGACGCCCGTCGAAGCACTGATCGAGGCGGAGGTCTGCATCCGCAAGCTCGAACGCGGCGGGGCGCTCGCGGAACTTCACGCCGAGGCAGTGCCGGAGCTGGCCGAGTTCGACGGCGAGTTCGCGATCCACGACCCCGACAGCCGGCTGCGCGAAACCGGCCAGGTGAGAGCGTCGGTCCGCCGGGGGCTGCGGATCCTCCGCAACACCGAGTCGTTCGCCCGGCAGATCCCCGCGGTGGGGTCGAACCTCGTGGAGTGTCTCTCCGACGCCGAGACGATCGACGACGTCGCCGGCGTGCCGGGCCGTCTGCTCGCGGTGCGCGGGCAGGTGACGATCCCCGGCGAGCCGGAGTTCGGCGTCAGCCAGCACGTCGCCGGCGTCCTGCTGTCGGCCCGCGAGAACGGCAGCGACGCGCGCGCGGCGCTGAACGTCACCTACTCCGAGGCGCTGCGTGACGCGCTCGCGGCACAGGGGCGCACCCCCGCGGAGTTCGACGCCGAGCGCGACGTCGACGAGGCGATCGCCGACGCGCTCGCCGCCGAACCTGACGCGGACGTCCTGTACCAGACCGGCGGCTTCGGCATCGAACCGGCGCTGTACATCCTCGGCCTGGACGCCCCCGCGGTCGCGACCGCACTCCGCGAGTGTGCGGGCTAAGCGATGTCGGACGACGGCATCGACCTCACCCACACGTTCTACGGCCGGTGTGCACAGCTGTACGACCTGGTCGCGAACGTCCCGGGCGTGCGCTCGTGGCGTGCCCGCGCGGCAGACGCGCTGGACCTCTCGCCGGGCGACACCGTCGTCGAGATGGGCTGTGGCACCGGCGCGAACTTCCCACACCTCCGCGAGCGAGTCGGCCCCGAGGGTCGGGGCGTCGGCGTCGACGTCGTACCGGCGATGCTCGGGCAGGCCAGGCAGCGAATCGACCGCGCGGGGTGGTCGAACGTCCACGCCGTCCGCGGGGACGCCCGGCGGCCGCCGGTCGCCGAGGCCGACGCGGTCCTCTCGACGTTCCTCGTCGGGATGCTCGATTCGCCAGCGCCGGCGGTCCGCAAGCGGGTCACGCTGGTCCGGCCCGGCGGCCGGGTCGCGATGCTAAACGCCGGCCGCAGCGACCGCGCCGCGGCACTCCCGGTGAACCTGCTGCTGCGGGCGTTCGTCCGCCTGACAGCACCGGGTCACCGGACGACCGCCCGCGCGCCGATCCGCTCGCTCGAAGCCCGCTGGACCGAGGCCCGGGAGGCGCTGCTCGAGGGAACCGTCGACCACCGCGAGGATCGGTTCGGGCTGGGTATCATCCGCCTCGCCAGCGGCCGCGTGCCCGACGCGACCGACTGATTTCGCCGGCTCCAGGGCCGCAGAACCGGTGACCCCCGTAGCGGAGGGGCCAGCCAGCACAGCAGCCGAGTCACATTCATTCGCACGAGAGAAAAAATTAGACGTGATCCGTCGAGTTCGTAGCGCCGTTCGTGTTCCGTACCGGAAACAACCGGCCACTACACGGTTTCGACGCCGGTAATGTCCAAGCGCGCACCGACGACCTCGCTCTCGGTGACACGGATCGCCCAGCCGTGGGCGTCGACGATGTCGGCGACGATGGCGAGGCCGAACCCGATTCCGGTCAGTCCGCCAGTTCCTTCCGGTAGACGTAGGAGGTCGTGTCGATGGCCTCGTCGTAGAACTCCTCTTCGCGGTCGAACCCGGCGGACTCGTAGAAACGGATCGCCCGGTCGTTTTCGGCCATGACGCCCAGCGTGATGTGTTCGTACCCCTGCTCGCGCAGTGCCTCTTCGAGATGCGCCAGGAGCTGTCGACCAACTCCCTGCCCCCACCAGTCCGGGTCGACGTAGATGCGGCTCAGGTGGAACGTCGCCGGGGAGTCGTCGTCGGGGCCGCCGCCGGTGAACCCGACGATGCCTTCGCTCGCGTCCGCGACCGCGAGCAGTCGGGATTCGTCGTCGATGACTGCGCGGAACGTCTCGGCGTCGTAGTGCTCCGCGAGGAACTCCTCGGTGGTCTCGGTCCCGATGATCGGTGCGTGTGCGTCGTGCCAAGCTCGCTCGGCCACGCGCTGGAGGGCGGCGACGTCGTCGGCCGTCGCCGGGCGGATGTCGACGGTCATCACCAGCACTGTTGGCGCGACTGCGGGTAAAGCGTTTTTAAAAATCCCTCTCTATATGAAATCTGATAGGTATGTTCGTCCGGCTATCGCCGGCTACTCGACGGTCACGTCGGCCGCGCTACCGTGTGCGGTCGGAATCGAGGTCGATGTCGAGGTCGTCAAGACGGTCGGCCCACTCCTCGCGTTGCTCCTGGTGCTCCTCGAGGAACGCCTCCATCAGCTCGGCGGCCTGTTCCTTGCAGCCGCCACAGAGCCGTTCGCCGCCGACACACTCCTCGTAGACCTCCTTGGCGAACTCATCGTCGTCGCCCGCGAGCAGGTAGGCGTACAGCTCGTAGACGGGGCACTCGTTGGCCTCGCCGCCGAGTTCGCGCTGGAGTTCGGCGGTCTCGCGGCCGCCGGTGGTCGCCGCCCTGACCTTGTCGTAGCCGTCCTCGGGGTCGTCGAGCAGGCTGATGTGGGAGGCGGGGATCGAGGAGGACATCTTGCCGCCGGTGAGGCCGGTCATGAAGCGATGGTAGATCGACGACGGCGGCAGGAATCCGTAGCCCCCGTGGTCGGTTTCGACCTCGCGGGCCAGCTTCTCGGCCGCCTCGCGGTCGAGTTCGAAGCTGTCGATGTGTTCGCCGTAGACGCGCTTTTCGCCGTCGACGGCCTCGATGAGCGCCTCGAACGCCGCCCCGGTCGCGTTGCGGTCGACGAAGCGTACCCGCGGGCGCAACGGCTCCTTGCCGGCCTCCTTGAGCATCGTGATGGTGCTGTCCAGCGTCGTCGCCTCGACATCGGTGGCGCCGGGTTCGCGCTCGTTTTCCAGGAACGTCGCGGCGTCGGAACACCGGATCGTCTCCTCGGGGTGCCGGTCGGTGAGGGTTTCGTAGGCGTAGGCGAGTAGCGACCGCTCGGCGGGGTCGGTCTCGAAGCTCGCGTACGCCTCGGTGACGCCGAAGTACCGGACCCGCGCCGCGAGGTCCCGCGCCAGCCGGACGTGGGGGTCCTGGTCGGGCCCGACGGGGATCACCGTCGGCTTGGGCTCGTCGAGTTGCGGGTAGAGGATGTCGGCCATCTGGGTAACGACCGACTGCATGTGCGAGACGTCAGTCTCGCCGTCGAAGTCGTAGATCGCCGCCAGCTCGGAGAAGTTCGCCTCGATCCCGAGTTCGAACCCCAGATCCTGGACCTCGCGGTTGGTCGACTGGCGGTACAGTTCGCCGTCTTCGGGGTCGAAGCCCAGCGCGAGCAGCGAGAGGATGTAGTTGCGGGCATGTTCGTCGATCTCGTCCCAGGAGAGGCCGCGGGCGCTGTGGGCCTCCAGGTCGGCGATGAGGCCGTAGACGTCGCCGCCCTGCTGCTGGTGCCAGATCAGTTCGTCGAACACCAGCTTGTGGCCGATGTGGGGGTCGCCGGTGGGCATGAATCCCGACAGCGCCGCGAACGGTTCGTCCTCGTGCATCGCGTCGGTGAGCGCCCGGTAGTCGCGGTGGCCGAAGATGACGCCCCGGCGCATGAGGTAGTGGGGGTTCGGCACCTCGTCGACGACTTCCTCGAAGCGTTCGATGCCGAACTGGTCGAACAGCTTCCGGTAGTCCGACACCGTCGAGGAGCCCCAGGGGTCGAGCGCGATCTCGTCGGGGTCCGCGACGCCGC
Source organism: Halobacteriales archaeon SW_7_65_23 (assembly GCA_003022725.1). Lineage (GTDB taxonomy): Archaea > Halobacteriota > Halobacteria > Halobacteriales > Haloarculaceae > Halovenus. Next base: position 71,593 of record PXSQ01000028.1, read on the forward strand.
CGTCCGTCTCGAGGGAGCTGTAGTGGGCTCCCGTGTTGTCGTCGCCTGGCTCGCCGTCTTCGTCGGACGATTCGTGCGTCATTTATTACCAGTGTCTCGCGGGGACACGCGCAAAAAGCGTTCGGTCGGGGGAAACGCTCCGTATTCGAACGAGTGAGTCTGAGAGCATCGAGACGCAGAAAGCCCTCGGTCGCCTCGCGGGTCACGCTGATGCTGGTGGCTGTACGTACGTGAAAACTCGAATTGAGAATCCAGGTGAAAAGGGTCTGTCTCCGCAGATAGCAGAGACTGGTGAATAAAAGAATTGCGAGGCTCCCTCGCCCTTTCATACGGTCGTGCGTGATTATTTTCAGCACTGGGGCCCAATATCGTTGGTTTCACGGGCTGAAACACACAACATGCGATTCCATAGCGGTACAAAGTCACGCACGACCGTATCAGTCCGCCAGGACGATATCCGCTCGGCCGGCAGATACTCGTTCTTTGATCGGTTTTCGCCTGGCCACGTGGCGCGCGCTGGCGAGCGTGCCCGAGCATTGCGAGGGCCGTGAGCACCTACTGTGCGAGGGATGAGGAGCGCAGCGAAGCGAGCACCGCAATAGGCTGGGGAGGTATGTGGTCCGCCTGTGTGGGTGGACTGACTCGATGGAAATTCTGCTATAGCCAGAGACCGTGAAACAGAGTATGGGGCGCATGAGACCGAGGCCCTTTCCACGCCACAGAGCGTGCGGGACTGACTGGTCCAAGCGCGAAAGAAGCCGAGAACGGGGCGTTACAGCCCGGGTGCCGCGCCGCGCGGCACCCGGGAAAGCCCGCATAGGTGAATCGCTGTTTCACGCGCTGGCGTCCCGGAGTGAGAGCCAATGTACGTTGGAATTGACGTCCACAAACAGGACGCACAGGTGGCAGTAAGGAACGAAGCTGGTGACATCGTCGAGGAGGTCCGCGTCAAGAACGCGAACCTCGACGAGTTCGCCCAGCAGTACGCTGGGAGCGAAGCAGTCATCGAAGCGACGTCCAATTACTACCACATCTACGATACTCTCTCCGAGTATTTGGATGTGACTGTTGCTCATCCTGGCAAGCTGAAACTGATCGCCAATGCAGACACCAAAACTGATCGTGTTGACGCCAAGGAGTTGTCGCGGATCCTTCGGCTTGGATCAGTGCCGGAAAGCTACGTTCCAACCGACGAAATCAGGGAGTGCCGCGCACTTGTGCGCGGCCGCCGCTCAGTGTTGCAGGCCGAGAGTTCCTGGCGGAACTCTCTCTGGAGGCACCGTGGGATTCCCTGTTGTCGGCGTACCTGAACGTGATCGACGAGCTGACCGACCAGAAAGAGGAACTTGAGAAGGCTATCGAAGCTCGCGCTGAGTCTCTGGCAGAGACTCAGCTTCTGATGACGGCACCTGGGATCAGCCACATCACAGCACTCACGCTCTATGCTGAGATCGGCAATGTTGGGCGGTTTGATGGACACAAAGAAGTCGTGAGTTACGTTGGGATGAATCCGACGGTCCGCGAGTCTGGCGACTCGCGGATTGAAGGTGGAATCTCGAAGACAGGGTCAGGACGTGTTCGGTGGCTGCTTGTCCAGGCAGCGTACAATGCCGTCGACAACTGTGGAGACGAATACCTGGCTCAATTCCACGATAGATTGGCCGCGAAGAAACCACGCAAAAAAGCGATC
>PXSQ01000029.1 GCA_003022725.1 Halobacteriales archaeon SW_7_65_23
TATGGACTGGCGTTGCCACGCGCTCACCACCCCGACGTGGAGCGCACGAACCGAGACCGACCACGCGGCGGTCGGGAAGTTGCCTCCGTCGGAGGTCGGGTGCAGTGACCGACCCCGAGCGCGGGGAATCCCACGACTTCAGCCGTGTGGAGGACGTCAATCACGGCCGATTCGGTTCTCCTTCAAACTCGACCTAGCCTGTGTACCGGCACCAGTCGAGAATCATGCTGGCGTACGTTTTTGCAGCGGTCTTGAACTGCTCTAGTGGCAGATACTCGTCCGGTCCGTGTGCTCCCATGGATATGTCTCCCGGGCCCATACTGATGGCGTCGACTCCGCAATCACGCTGAATGTACCCGTTATCGGCCACAGCTTTGAACCCGGAATACACCGGTTGTTCGCCGGTGACCTCCTGATAGGCCGCGCCGAGCGTCCGACACCCAGGATGGTCGGGGGACACGTCGAACGCGGGCCAGTCGACGATCCCTTTGCAGTCCATCTTCGGCGGATTGTCTGTGAGCCAGTCGTTGGTTGTGGCGAGAGCCTCCACCGCGTCTTTCATCTCCTGCCAGAGTGCCTCGTCGTCCGCGTACGGGGGCCAGTACACCTGTCCCTCGATCGTCGCGTGACCCGGAATCGACGCGATGTAATCGCCCGCCTCCAGAATCGTACAGGTGATTCCGATCGGGCCCACCCCCTGCACGTCGGGACGGGGTGTTCCCCCGCCACCGTAAATTTCGTCCGCGTTTCGCATGTTCCACTGGTGTTCCAGTTCGTCGAACTGCTTGATGATCCGCACCATAATATCCGTCGCATCGACGCCCACGTCGTTGCCCTGTGGAATGCCGTGTCGCTGGGGGTACTGGAGCAAGTTCTTCTGGGACGTGTGGATCTCCTTGCCCTGTATCTCGATCCTGAAATCGAACGTGCCGGAGCTTTTCGTGTGGATTTCGTTGTTCGTCGGCTCCGCATTGAGACAGATCGGAATCTCTCTCCCAGCGTTAAGATGCGCGTTCGTGGCGGGGATCGAGCCGACCTCCTGTTGTGCGAGTTCTTCACCCACGACGATGCTCATCATCACGTCGCCGCTTAGCTCCACGTCAGACTCCATAATGGCTTTGACTGCCCAGATCATCGCTGTGTTCGGCCCCTTCATGTCGTTCGCTCCGCGGCCGTACAGCTTCCCGTCCTCGATAACGGGGTCCCACGGATCGTACGTCCATGACTCCTCGTTTTCCGGGGTTACGTCCACGATGTCGGAGTGTCCATTGAACAGGATGTTTCGGCCGTCCCCATCACTCTCACCGACGAGGACAGCGTTCACGTTTGGCCGATCCCGTTCGTCCGTCACATCGACGATTTCGACCGCGTCCCACGCCATTTCGTCCCGGAAAAAGGGCTCGACGAACTCGCGTTGAACTTCCGCTTCGTCCTCAGTCGGCGATCGATACGAAATATACTCCTCGAGGAAGTCGACCATTACGTCCTCGTGAGCCTCGATCCAGCCGTGTATCTCCTCGGACATTACTGTCTGTATCTCTCTTGTTTTCTATAAAACCCCACGTGGAGGACGATCGTATCAATGATATACAACCAGACGTGATTCAGTTACGCCATGCCGTCCCAACTCTCGTTGTTCGGGGCATGACACAGCCGATGGACTATCCTGGCACTGGACGGAGTCACGTCTGGCTGTCTAGCAGAGACTGGTGAGTAAACGAATTACAGTCACCAGTATCAAGCGGTACAATTACGGGCCATCGCGGCGAGATAGCTGGCATGACCCACTGGACGGAGGAGATGTTCATCGACAGCCCGGAGGCGTTCGCTGTCACGATGCGGCGACGCGTCGAGCGCACGGGCGAGGAGGTGGACGACCTGCTGGCGCTGCTGGCCGCCCACGAGGTCACGCCGGAGACAGCGCTCGACGTGGCCTGTGGCATCGGCCGCCACGCCGTCGAACTCGCGGAAGCAGGTGTCGACGTCCACGGTGTCGACATTTCCCCGCAGTATATCGAGGCCGCGGGCGAGCGAGCGGCAGAGGCCGGCCTCAAGGGGCGAGCGAGCTTCGAGGTGGACGATATGCGGAATCTTGATGAGCGTGACGGGACCTACGACCTCGTCACAAACATGTGGACCGCGTTCGGCTACTTCGAGGAGGCGACCAACGAGGCCGTTGCCGGGGGATTCCGCGAGCGGGTGGCCGGCGATGGTGCGCTCGTGATGGACCTGGTCAACAAGGAGGGGGTGATGGCCGACTTCCGATCGTCGAGCGCCCACGAGAACGATGGCCTCCTGTACGTCGAACAGCAGGACTACACCCCGGAGACGGGCCGCATGGAGACGGGAAGCAAGCGACGGGAGCAAGGGAGCGACGAACGACGACGGGACCGACGGCGACCCGACGTACGAGCATCTCGGTGATCTCTCGTGGGATCTCAGGCTGTACTCCCCAGCCGAACTCCGGCGGTTGCTCGAACGCGCCGGATTCGGTGACGTGTCGATGTACAGCGGACTCGACGGTGAGGCGCTGGAGCGGGACTCTCCCCGGCTCGTCGTCGTCGCCGAACCCTGATAGTGATTGTTGTGACTCTTTACCGTCGGGTATTCCTCAGACGCCAGTTTCGGGCCGTGAAACCGCCGCTATTGCGACATGGTACCGAAAATAATCACAACAATCACTATGATACTGGTGGCTGTAATTCGTTTGCTCACTAGTCTCTGCTAGACAGCCAGACGTGACTCCGTCCAGTGCCAGGACAGTCCATCGGCTGTGTCATGGCCCGAAAACGGGAGTTGGGACGGCATGGCGTACGCCTGGATTCTCACTTCGAGTTTTCACGTACGTACAGCCACCAGTATGAGTCGAGCGGAAACGTCGCCACATCCAATACACTCCCTTGACTTCCTCCCCGGCTTGAAGGGCGAGGCTTCCGCTGGCTATCCGCCAGACAGGCCGAGTCGTGGATTCGGGAGGACCGACTGCTGGGACCACGAGAATCTGTCCAGTGGCGGACATCACCGCCAGCTGACCAGTTTTTTGTGGCAACGCCGGCGCGTTGTAGAAACTACTATTTGTGCGCAATCCCAGGCTTCAACTATATGAGCCAAGGTTACGACCGTGGCGCCGTCGAGAGCTTCGGGCGATGGCGGGAGTTCTCGGCCGGCATGTGGGCCTGGATCCTCCACAAGTTCACCGGCTGGATCCTCGTCGGCTACCTGTTCACGCACATCGCCGTCCTCAGTACGGCGACCGGCGGGGAGACGATGTACACAACGACGCTGCAGGGGCTCGAAGAGCTGTTGATCGTCCGGTTCCTGGAAATCGGGCTGCTGGCCGTCGCCGTGTTCCACATTCTCAACGGGATTCGCCTGCTGTTCGTCGACCTGGGGCTTGGCCTGACGGCCCAGGACAGGAGCTTCTACGCCTCGCTCGTGCTGACAGCGGCGATCACCGTCGCGAGTATCCCGACCTTCCTGGGAGGGGCCCTCTGATGGCGGATCACTACTCCTCGTTCGAGCGGGGCGGCCGGCGGTGGCTGCTCCAGCGCATCACCGCCGTGTTCCTCATTGGCGTGCTCGCGTTCCACTTCGTCCTCCTGCACTTCGTGAACCACGCCGCTGAGATCGAGTTCGCCGGCAACCACGCCGCCGAGATCGAGTTCGCCGGCACGCAAGCGCGGATGCAGAACGTCGGCTACTTCTCGCTGATGTGGACGTTCCTCGTGACGGCGACGTTCCACGGCGTCAACGGCGTGTACAACGCGCTGATCAACCAAGGACTGGAGGGCACCCAGAAGAAAGTCGTCGCCGCCGTGCTGACGATCGCCAGTCTTCTGCTGATCCTGCAGGGGACGCGCGTCGCACTGGTCATGAGCGGCGTTCTCTAGGTGATTTCAATGAGTACGCAAATCGAAGAGCAACCCGAGACGGAAGAAGAGACCGAACCTGAAACAGAGCCGGAAACCCAGTCGCCGGGCGAGCGCCGGCGCGAGAAGAAGCGCCAGCGGGCCGAAGCGCGAGAGCAGGAAGTAGAGGATGCCCTCGACGAGGCCGAGGAGGCGGTGGAACTCAAGGTGTTCCGGTACGCCCCGGAGGTCGCGGACAAGGAAGAGCCACGGTTCGACTCGTTCACGGTCCCGTACCACAAGGGCATGACGGTGCTGGACGCGCTGATCTACGCGCGGGACGTCTACGACTCCTCGCTCACGTTCCGGCACTCCTGTCGGCAGGCCGTCTGTGGCTCGGACGCGCTGTTCGTCAACGGCCGCCAGCGCCTGGGCTGTAAGACCCAGATGGGCGATCTGGAGTGGCCGGTGCGGATCGAGCCGCTGCCCCACCAGGACGTGGTCAAAGACCTCGTCGTGGACATGGAGCACTTCTACGAGCAGATGCACGCCGTCGAGCCGTACTTCGACCCCGACGAGACGCCCGACGGCGAACTGGAGGAGCAGCGCCAGTCCCCGGAGAACCGCGAGAAGATCAAGCTCTCGACGCGGTGTATCTGGTGTGGCGCCTGCATGTCCTCCTGTAACATCGCGGCCGGCGACAACCAGTACCTCGGGCCAGCGGCGATCAACAAGGCTTACCGGTTCGCGATGGACGAGCGGGAAGGGACCGACCGCAAGCAGGAGCGGCTTCGGATCGTCGAACAGGAGCACGGCGTCTGGCGGTGTCAGACGCAGTTCTCCTGTACCGAGGTCTGTCCGAAGGACATCCCCCTGACCGAGCACATTCAGGAACTCAAGCGGGAAGCGATCAAGAGCAACCTCAAATTTTGGTAATCATGTACGAACACGACGTCATCGTGGTCGGCGCCGGCGGCGCCGGCCTCCGGGCAGCGATCGCGGCACACGAACACGGCGCCGACGTGGCGCTCGTCACGAAACTCCATCCGGTGCGCAGCCACACCGGGGCGGCCGAGGGCGGCATCAACGCCGCACTCCACCCCGAGGACTCCTGGGAGCTCCACGCCTACGACACGATGAAGGGCTCAGACTACCTCGGGGACGCCCCCGCGGTGGACACGTTCGCCAAGGAGGCACCCAACGAGGTCATCCAGCTGGAACACTGGGGCATGCCGTTCTCCCGCGAGGAGGACGGGAAGGTCTCACAGCGGCCGTTCGGCGGGCTCTCGCACCCCCGGACGACCTATGCAGGGGCGGAGACCGGCCACCACCTGCTCCACACGATGTACGAGCAGGTGGTCAAGCGGGGCATCGAGGTGTACGAGGAGTGGTTCGTCACCCGCGTCGCAGTGACCGACCACGACGACCCCGAGGGGCGGGAGTGTCACGGCGTCGTCGGCTACGAGATCAAGACCGGCGAGATAGACGGGTTCTACGCCCGAAACGGCGTCATCCTGGCGACCGGCGGCCTGGGCCAGGCGTTCGATCACACGACCAACGCCATCGCCAACACCGGCGACGGCCAGGCGATGGCCTACCGTGCGGGCGCGCCCATGGAGGACATGGAGTTCGTCCAGTTCCACCCCACGACGCTCCCCTCGACGGGCGTCCTGATCTCTGAAGGCGTAAGGGGGGAGGGCGGCATCCTTTACAACGAGGCCGAAGAGCGGTTCATGTTCGAGTACGGGTACGCCAACAACGAGGGGGAGCTCGCCTCCCGTGACGTCGTCTCCCGCGCGGAACTCACACAGGTCAACGAGGGACGTGGCATCGAGGACGAGTACGTCCACCTGGACATGCGCCACCTCGGCGAGGAGCGCATCCTGGACAGGCTGGAGAACATCCTCCACCTCGCCGAGGACTTCGAGGGCGTCGACGGCCTCGAGGAGCCCATGCCGGTCAAGCCCGGCCAGCACTACCAGATGGGGGGGATCGAGGTCAACGAGCACGGCGAGAGCTGTATCGACGGGCTGTACGCAGCCGGGGAGTGTGCGTGCGTCTCGCTGCACGGCGCCAACCGTCTGGGCGGCAACGCGCTGCCCGAACTGCTGGTGTTCGGCGCCAGAGCGGGTCGCCACGCCGCAGGCGCCGACATGGACGACCCGTTGATCCCGACCGGTCCCGACGCGGAGAGCGAGCCCGGCGACGTCGAGTTGCCGGTCGAGCCGGGCATAGTCGCCGATGCGAGCGACCCGGTCGCTGCCGACGGTGGCGCCGTGGCGACGCCGGAGGCGGTGCTCGAGGACGCCATCGAGACCGAACGCGAGCGCGTGGAGACGCTGCTGGAGCGCGACGGTATCAACCACGCCGACGTCCGGGCGAAAGTCCAGGAGACGATGACGGAAAACGTCAACGTGTTCCGCCAGGAGGGGAACCTCAAACAGGCGTTGCGTGACATCCGTGAGTCCCGGGAACTGTACCAGGACGTTGCCGTCTCCGACCCCTCGCGGACGTACAACACGGACCTGATCCACACCATCGAAACCCGCAACGTCATCGACTGCGCGGAGGCGATCGCCCTCGGCGCGCTCGCCCGCGAGGAGTTCCGTGGCGCCCACTGGCGCCAGCAGTACCAGGAGCGCCGCGACGACGAGTGGCTGAAACACACACTGCTCGCCTGGGAGGACGGCACGCCCCGCCTCTACTACAAACCGGTCGTGCTGGAGGGCCACGAACAGACCTACGAACCGAAAGAGCGGTCGTACTGAGCCGACTGCCCGATTGTCGGACTTTTGTCGCCACGTATTGCGATTTCACCCTGTCATTCTGCCGCAGATAGCCAGAGTGAGCTACAGCACCCGTGTCCGGTCAAACACAGCCTGTTGCGTATTACCGACCGTATGTACTGTTCCGTCCGGCGATTAGGCGGCCAATTGTCAATAGATCACACGATGACCGTTACATTGATAGTCCACAACTACAAAGCTTGAGTGTGTTACACAATGTCGATGGGAGCATACGACGACGAGGAGCACGAGCGCCGCGAGCGCAAAAACAGTGAAGTGGACGCCAGCTTCGACGACGAGCGGACGGAGTACGACGGCAGTGTCGAGTACGAAGGTGGCGAGTCCACGGAGGAGCTCCTCGACCAGTTTCAGGAGATCCAGTCGGACTAATACTGGTGGCTGTACGTACGTGAAAACTCGAACTGAGAACCAGGCGGAACGGGTCTGTCTCCGCAGATATACAGCCAGACGTGACTCCGTCCAGTGCCAGGACAGTCAATCGGCTGTGTCATGGCCCGAACAATGGGATTTGGGACGGCATGGCGTAACTAAATCACGTCTGGCTGTCTAGCAGAGACTGGTGAGTAAAAGAATTACAGCCACCAGTATGACCGTCGGCGAGTGACTGCTATCGAGGGTGGTCCCACCCCGGGATGCCGGACACAGGAATCGCCCGCAGGGGAGGCCTGTGGCAGGAACGCTACCGGTACCCGAGCGCGTCGAGTTGCTCGCTGACATCTCGATCAGCGGGTTCGTACGCCGAGAGGTCACCTTCCCGGGTCCCCTCGTCGGTCGCCTCGACGGTGACCCAGGGCACTTGCCGGACCTCCGGGTGGAGCATCGCTGGTCGGTGACCGTACTCGCCGTGCTCACCGAACGCTTCGCCGTGGTCCGCCGTGATCGCGATCGTGCCGTCGACGTTCCGCCGGAGCGTCTCGACGCCGTCGAGGCGGTCGACCACAGCCCGGAGTGCATCGACTCGACACGTGTCGAGGACCACCAGCACGTCCCAGTCTGCGTCGAAGACGTCGAACCCGCGCCCCAGCAGCGAACTCGCGACGAGTCTGGTGGCGTGGTGGTACCGCATGAACCCCTCGACTGACTGCACGGCGATCGAGCGCTCCCACTCCGTAACTGCCTCCTCGACCGACTGCAGGGCCGCGCGCTCGGTCGCGTCCGTCGGCTCGCCGCCGGTGGCGTCAAGGTACGACTGAATCGGGTCCGGGTAGTAGCGCCGCTGGCCCTCCAGGTCGAGCGCGACGAGTTCGTCCTCGCCGAGCAACTGCTCGAGTCGCTGGACGGTCGACGCCAGATCGGTGCCCACGGCGGTCGCGATCTGGCGTGCGGTCCAGGGCACTGGGACCGACGTCGCAACCTCCTGTACTAAGTTTGCTTTGGATCCGTTACCCACTGTTTCCCACACTGTTTTCGTGGACCTGTGATGTTCGTTTCGATGCGCTACCGCTATGGAATCGCGTGTTGTGTGTTTCAGCCCGTGAAACCAACGATATTGGGTCCCAGTGTAAAATAATCACGCACGACCGTATCAGCGGGGCATGTCTCCGTCGGTGATGCCAGCGGCATCAAAACCATTCAACCGCGGGATGGATCCGGGATCGCCCCGACCACTTCCCGCTTGACACTAAGCACATAGCGTCATGAACTAAGTGCCAAGCCCCGAAACGAGAAGTAACCACTGAGGAGCCGACAGAAGTGATGGGGCGGTAAGCGACCGCGATGGGATACAGAGCACAGTGGTGACCACTCACGACCAGTGCGGCCAAGTGGCAGGGGGAGTGGCCCAGACGCACACTCGGGCGGACAACACACCCGTCGGGTGTTGCGGCACACGATACAGACATCCAACAATGACAGACGATCCAACCACGACCGCGGACGGAACCGAAACCGGACGAACCGACAGCGACTCCGGGAATCGATCGGACGCAGACGATCGAAACCAATGGACAGCCCGGAAGGAGTTCGACGACCCTGATCGGATGGAGGAACTCGAAGAAGCGAACGCCGAGCTTCGCGAGCGGGTCGCGGAACTCGAATCGATCGTCGCCGACATCGCGCCGGGGACGGGCACTACTGACCGACCTCGAGCGGAACAGGTCGATGACGAGGGGGGGACCGACAGCGAGGCGAAGCCGGTCCTCCCCAGCGGCGGGCAGCCACAGAAAGTGGTAGGGAAGTTCGAGAACCCGAACGGCGGAGTCGGAGTCTACGGTCACAACACCGCTACCTCCGGGACAACCTACGGTGTCTGGGGGGAAGTAAACTCCCCGGACGGCTACGGGATCGCAACGCCCGATGCCGCTCGCATCGAAGGCGTTATCGACACCAACGAGACGGATTTCGTCGTCGAGGCGGGCACCCAGTCAACCGAGGATGCGCAGAACGTTGTGCTGGGCCACGCCTCGAACGTCGTCACCGGCGGGGCTGTCGGGGCAACTATCAGTGGCGGTGGCTATGACAGCGGCTCGATCGACCGGTCCCACGAGGTGACCGCCAATTACGGGACCGTCGCCGGGGGCTACAAAAACACCGTCAGCGGCAGTTCCGGGACCGTCGGCGGGGGCTTCAACAGCACCGCCAGCGGCGACTACAGTTTCGCTGCCGGGCGATTCGCGGAGGCTGGCCACGAGGGAACGTTCGTCTGGGCGGATTCGGACATTAGCATATTCTCGTCGACGGGGGCTGATCAGTTCCTGGTGGAAGCCGATGGCGGCATGGGGGTGGGGACGGACGCGCCGGGGAGTCAACTCCACGTCACAGATACGCTCGCCGAGGACAACACGGATCCGTCGGGTCACGTTGCGACGATCGAGAACGAGTCGGGTTCGAGTTCGGCGGACGTCCTCCTGTTGCAGACTGGCGAGACTGACCCCGGCGGGACCAACAAATACGTCACGTTCGCCGACGCCAACGGAGCCATCGG
>PXSQ01000030.1 GCA_003022725.1 Halobacteriales archaeon SW_7_65_23
CGTATCGACCGAGAGCTGATGGACGAACCCCACCTCCGGGGCCATCGCGTCTCGGTCCGGCGCGTCCACGCACTCGTCGAGGAACGCGGCCTCGAACCCCGTACCGTTGCCGACCGACTCGGGCTGGCTCTGGCGGATGTCTACCGGGCGCTGGCGTACTACCACGACAACCCCGGGGAGATGCACGAACTCGAACAGCGCCGAGCAGAACGGATCGAACAGTCACGCGAGAGTGGGGCGATCAGGGGACCCGAGGACCTGTAAATGGGCGTTTCGCTGTTGCTCGACGAAATGAATGGCAGGGTCAGTTCACGCTCCGAATTCGAGGAGGCTACACTCGATCGACTCTCCCCCCGTCGACGTGCGTGTGCCTCCGGAGAGACCGTTCCGCTGTAGTGGTCAGGGAACGTCTCCAAAAGATACGATATCCGAGAAGAATTTACCCTACGCTGGTATCCCTAATTTGGGGTACCGGGATACCTATCCCGTAATGAGTCAGTTCGTCAGTTGCGGGAATGAACCGCACCCGAACACGTCGTCTCACGGGCTGAAACACCCTTCCGGGGTCGCACGGAGCGCGACTGGAACAGGGCCGCATCGGAATCACAGGTGGTCGGCGTGAAACGCCGCGCGCTGGTGCTGGCAACGGTACTCGTCGTCTCGCTGGGCGTGGGCGTCACTGCCTTCTCCGGAACGGTAGCAGCCGGAGCGCCGAACTGTGCCGATGTCGGCTACGAGGGAGCTGGAACGTCCGACAACCCGTATCAAGTCGGTAATGTCTCCCAACTCCAGTGTATCGAGGAGCAGGGTCTCGATAATCACTACAAACTCACGCAGGATATCGACGCCAGCGGGACGAGCAGTTGGAACGACGGCTTCGATCCGATCGCAAACGACAGCGAGTTTACGGGGACGTTCGACGGCGATGGACACACCGTCTCCGGTCTGACGATCGCACGACCCGCCGCAAACGAGACGGCACTGTTCGGTAGGGTCGGCGGCGACGGGACCGTCGAGAACCTCACGCTCGCCGACGCCGATATAACCGGACAGAACCAGGTCGGGACGGTCGTCGGCAACAACACCGGCGGCACCGTGCGGTTGGTCTCGGCCAGCGGCACCGTCAGCGGTGAGAACGACGCCGGCGGCCTCGTCGGCCGCAACAGCGGGACCGTCAACCGCTCGAACGCGTCGGTGGCAGTCGAGAGTTCGGGCGGGAGTGTCGGCGGACTCGTCGGCGGGAATATCGCCGGATCGGTGACGGAGTCCTACGCCACGGGCGACGCCGGAGCCCCCAGCGCGACATCAGTCGGTGGGCTCGTCGGGCTCTCCACGGCAGGGACGGTGAACGAGTCTTACGCCATGGGCAACGTGACAGGCGATTCGTATGTCGGCGGGCTCGTCGGTGACGTGCGGACTGAGGCCGGCAGTACGAGTGTCGTCGAACGCTCCTACGCGACGGGCACCGTGACGGGGAACACGAACGTCGGCGGTGTCGTCGGTGGGATGGCAGGTGCCTCGTTCAGCGACGAGTCCGTCCTCCGCGATTCCTATTTCGACGAACTGTCGACGAACCAATCGAGTGCGGTCGGATTCGCGTCGTTCGGGACGACCGTCGAAAACAACCAGGGATTCAATACGAGCGACGGGACGGGACGAGCGACCGAGATGACCGGTGTGGACGCGCCGGATAACATGACCGCACTCGCCTTCCCCGGAACGTGGGCAGTTCGATCCGACGGGTATCCAGCGTTGGCGTGGCAGACAGTCGGTATCCAAGAACCAGCCGTTTTCGAGGTGAACGTCACCGATACGAACGCTCCCGTCACCGAAAGTGAGACACTGATAGTCACTGCGAACATCACCAACACGGGTTACGTCCAAGACACCCAGACGGTGACGCTGAACGATACCGGCTTCAGTGACACCGAGCGGGACGCGGTTGACGTGACGCTGGCAGGTGGCGCGTCCAACGAATCGGTCGTGCTTGAGTGGACGACCAGCGAGGGCGACGCCGGGACTGGTGATGTGACCGTCGCCAGCGAAAACGACTCCGCGACCCAGTCGGTCACCGTTCAGGAGCCGGCGAACTTCACCGTCGACGTGGTCGGGACCAACGAGCCAGTCGTCGAGGGTGACACCCTGGAAGTGACAGCCAACGTCACTAACACCGGTGACGTCCAGGCCACCCAGACCGTCACGCTGACTGACACTGGATTCGCCGACTCACAGCGGGACGCCGTCGACGTGACGCTGGCAGGTGGCGCGTCCAACGAATCGGTCGTCCTGGAGTGGACGACCAGCGAGGGCGATGCCGGCACCGGCGATGTCACGGTCGCGAGCGAAAACGACTCCGCTACTCAGTCCGTCACGGTCCAAGAACCGGCGAACTTCACCGTCGACGTCCTCAGCACGACCGCACCCGTTACCGAGGGTGACACTCTGGAAGTGACTGCCAACGTCACCAACACCGGCGACGCTCAGGCCACGCAGTCGATTACCCTCACCGACACCGGATTCGCCGACTCACAGCGGGACGCCGTCGACGTGACGCTGGCGGCTGGCGCCTCCAACGAGTCGGTCGTGCTTGAGTGGACGCCGGCGAGCTTCACCGTCGACATCCTCAGCACGACCGCTCCGGTGACGGAGGGCGACACCCTGCAGGTGACCGCCAACGTCACTAACGCCGGTGACGTCCAGGCGACTCAGACCATCACGCTGACTGACACTGGATTCGCCGACTCACAGCGGGACGCCGTCGACGTGACGCTGGCAGGCGGCGCTTCCAACGAATCGGTCGTGCTTGAGTGGACGACCAGTGAGGGTGACGCCGGCACTGGTGACGTGACCATCGCGAGCGAAAACGACTCGGCTACCCAGTCCGTCACCGTCCAGGAACCGGCAGAGTTCACGGTTGATGTCATCAGTACGACTGCACCCGTTACCGAGGGTGACACCCTGGAAGTGACCGCCAACGTCACAAACATCGGCGACGCTCAGGCCACGCAGACCATCACCCTCACCGACACCGGATTCGCCGACTCACAGCGGGACGCCGTCGACGTGACGCTGGCGGCTGGCGCCTCCAACGAGTCGGTCGTGCTTGAGTGGACGCGTGGAGGGCGAGACCCTCGAAGTGACGGCGAACGTCACCAACACCGGAGACGTACAGGACACCCAGACGGTGACGCTGAACGATACCGGGTTTGACAGCGCCCAGCGAGACGCGGTGGACGTGACCCTGGCGGGTGGCGCCTCCAATGAATCGGTGACACTGGAGTGGGCGACTGTCGACGGCGACACGGGCACGGGTAATGTGACTGTCGCCAGCGAGAACGACACGGACACGGAGCCGGTGACAGTGCAGGAACCGGCGTCGTTCGCGGTGAACGTCACGGACACGACCTCGCCGGTGGCTGAGGGTGAGACGCTGACTGTCACAGCCAACGTGACCAACGTGGGCGACGTCCAGGCCACCCAGACCGTGACGCTGGAGGACACTGGATTCGACAGCCTCGAACGTGACGCGGTGGACGTGACGCTGGCGGCTGGCGCCTCCAACGAGTCGGTCGAACTCGAATGGGCGACTGCCGATGGCGATGCGGGCACGGGCGACGTGACCGTCGCCAGTGAGAACGACACTGCGACCGAGTCATCACGAACACAGGTGACGTGCAGGAGACCCAGACGGTGACGCTGGAGGACACTGGGTTCGGTGGCGCCGAGCAGGACGCAGTCGAGGTGACGCTGGCGGGCGGCGAATCCAACGAGTCGGTGGTTCTGGAGTGGA
Source organism: Halobacteriales archaeon SW_7_65_23 (assembly GCA_003022725.1). Lineage (GTDB taxonomy): Archaea > Halobacteriota > Halobacteria > Halobacteriales > Haloarculaceae > Halovenus. The sequence goes on from PXSQ01000030.1 coordinate 3,791, forward strand.
CCACTGCCGATGGCGACGCGGGGACTGGTGACGTGACCGTCGCGAGTGAGAACGACACCGCGACTGAACCCGTAACTGTCGAAGAGCCCGCATCCTTCGACGTGGCGATCACGGATACGAACGAACCAGTCATCCAGGGCGAGACCCTGTCGGTGACGGCGAACGTCACCAATACCGGAGACGCCCAGGCCACCCAAACGATCACGCTGGAAGACACTGGGTTCAGTGGCACCGAGCAGGACGCGGTAGACGTCACCCTGGCCGGCGGTGCCTCGAACGCGTCGGTGACTCTGGAGTGGGCAACAAGCTCGGGTGACGCCGGTAGCGGCGATGTTACGGCCGCAAGCGAGAACGACACCGATAGCACGCTAGTGACGGTGCAGGACCCGGCGTCGTTCGCGGTCGAAATCGTCGATACCACCTCGCCGGTCGTGGAGGGCGAGACGCTGTCGGTCACCGCGAACGTGACGAACACAGGTGACGTGCAGGAGACCCAGACGGTGACGCTGAACGATACCGGGTTCGGTGGCGCCGAGCAGGATGCGGTGGATGTCACCCTGGCTGGCGGAGCGTCCAATGCGTCCGTGGTTCTGGAATGGACGACGGCGGACGGCGACGCAGGCACGGGCGATGTTACGGTCGCCAGCGACAACGACACCGAATCCCGAAGCGTGACCGTCGAGGAGGCCCGGGCGAACTTCTCGGTGTCCATCGACAACACGAGCGCACCCGTCGTCGAGGGTGATACCCTCTCGGTCAACGCCACCGTCAAGAATGTCGGCGACGCGACCGGCGCCCGGGATGTCAACCTCACCGACTTCGACGGGGCGGAGGTCGATACCCAGTCCGTGAGTCTCGCGGCGGAGGAGAAAACGACGGTCACGCTCAACTGGAGCACGAGCACCGGCGACGCCGGCTCCGACAACGTGACGGTCGCCAGCGACAACGACAGCGCTTCACGGAACGTGACGGTCAACGCACCCGCGTTCTTCGCAGTCACGATCGACAGTGCCAACGCCTCGGTAACCGAGGGCGAGGATGTCGTCGTCGACTACACCGTCGAAAACACTGGCGGCGTATCCGATACCCAGGACATCATTTTCCGGGTGAACGGGACGCAGAACGACACGGAATCCGGGGTTACCCTGAACGCTGGCGGGACGTTCAGCGACTCCTTCGTCTACCCGACGGGGGACAGTGATGTCCCCGCGATCACGGTGAACGTCAGCAGCGACGACGACGGCGCCGAGCGAACCGTCACCGTCAACGGCGTTCTGACAGCCCAGAACGACAGTTACACGGTTGACGAAGACGGGTCGCTGTCAGTGTCGGAATCGAACGGAACACTCGACAACGACACCGATCCCGACGGTGACTCGCTGTCGGCGTCGCTGGATTCGGATGTCTCGAACGGGACCCTGACGTTGCACGACAACGGGAGCTTCGAGTACGTTCCAGACTCCGATTTCAACGGCGAGGACAGCTTCACCTACAAGGCTGACGACGGGGCGGGCGGGACCGACACCGCGACGGTGACGATCACGGTCAACGCGATCAACGACGCACCGACAGCCAACGACCTCTCGGTTACGACTGACGAGGACACCGCAGTCTCCGGAACATTCGACGCGAGCGATCCTGACGACAGTTCGCTGTCGTACTCGATTGCGAGTGCTCCGAGCAACGGAACAGTGTCGGTTAGCGGTGACGGATTCACCTACACACCTGATTCCGACTACGCTGGCAGTGATTCGTTCACATACGAGGTCAGCGACGACGACGGCGCGACGGACATGGCGACGGTGACGATCACGGTCAACGCGATCAACGATGCGCCGATCGCAGCCAACGATAGCTACACCGTTGACGAGGACGGAACGCTGTCAGTGTCGGAAGCGAACGGCACGCTCGCCAACGACACCGATCCCGACAGCGGCGCGCTGTCGGCAACGCTGGCCTCGGATGTCTCGAACGGCTCGCTGACGCTGTACGCCAACGGGAGCCTCACGTACACGCCCGACGACGGGTTCACTGGAACGGATTCATTCACCTACGAGATAACCGACGGCAACGGCGGCTCGGATACAGCGACAGTGACGTTCAACGTCACAGCGACTGCGACCTCACAGTTGGACCAGGACGAGTACGTCCTGGAGTCCGACAGCGGCCAGACGATCACCGGCACCTCCACGAAGGCCGCCGGTAGCGAGGTCACTGTCCGCATCGAGAGTGAGGACCTGAACAACCCGTTCGTTGACCGCCAGACGGTCAGCGTCGAATCCGACGGCACCTTCAGTGCCGAGTTCGACGTGAGCTCCCTGCCGGAGGGAACGAACCTCACGGTCCAGCTCTTCAACTCCAACGGCAACGAGATCGACACCGCGACGGCTCGCATCGCGCAGCCGGCGAGCTTCGAGGTCTCCAACCTCGACGCCCCGTCGACCGCGGTGATCGGCGACACCGTCACGGTGACGGCTGACGTCACGAACACCGGTGACGTCGAAGGCACGACGGACGTCGAGTACGTCTTCGCCGGCGACGTCATCAGTGAACTGACGCAGTCGGTCACGCTCTCGGGTGGCGCGACGGAGACCGTCACCTTCGAGATCCTGATCATCGAGGACATCCCGCCGGGCACCTACGAGCACGGTGTTCGGGCTGGCGACGGCTCGCGGTTCGCGGAGATCACGATCCTGGAGGAGCAGCCGGCGAGCTTCGAGGTCTCCAACCTCGACGCCCCGTCGACCGCGGGGTTCGGCGACACCGTCACGGTGACGGCTGATGTCACGAACACTGGCGACATCCAAGGCAGGACGGTCGTCGAGTACGTCTTCGCCGGCGACGTCATCAGTGAACTGACGCAGTCGGTCACGCTCTTTGGTGGCGCGACGGAGACCGTCACCTTCGAGGTGCCGATCAGCGAGGACGTCCCGCCGGGCACCTACGAGCACGGTGTTCAGGCTGGCGACGGCTCGCAGTTCGCGGAGATCACGATCGAGGAGCAGCCCCCGCCGACCGCCGAGAACGACAGCTACACTGTCCCGGAGGACGCGACGCTGTCGGTGTCGACGGAAAACGGCACGCTAGCCAACGACACCGATCCCGACGGCGACGCGCTGTCGGCGACGCTGGTTTCGGACGTCTCGAACGGCTCGCTGACGCTGTACGCTAATGGAAGCTTCGAGTACGTTCCAGACCCCGATTTCAACGGTGAGAACAGCTTCACCTACGAGGCGAGCGACGGGTCGGGCGACACGGATACAGCGAGTGTCACGATCACGGTGTCGGCGGTCAACGACGCCCCGGAGATCACGTCCGGGCCCGCGAACGCCACTATAGACGAGGAGAACGCGACGGTACTGTCAGTGGCCGCGAACGACGCCGACGGGGACGCACTCTCCTACGACTGGAATCTGAGCGGGATCGGAAGCCTGAACGCGACGTCCGGGGCCTCGGTCAGATACGACGCCCCCGACGAACTGGCTTCGGAAGATACCGCGACGATAACGGTCACTGTCAACGACAGTACCACCGAGATCACGGCGACGGCCACGATTACCGTGCGTCCAGTCAACGACGCCCCGGAGATCACGTCGCCACCGATGAACGCGACGGTCGATGAGGAGAACAGTACCGTTCTCTCGGTGACTGCGACCGACAACGACACTACCGATACGCTCTCCTACAACTGGACCCTGACCGGCAACGGCAGCCTAAATACGACGACCAGCACGTCCATCAGATACGACGCCCCCGAGGAACTCACCTCGAACGGGACCGCGACAGTGACGGTCTCGGTCAACGACAGCGAGGCGAACGCGACCGCCACGGCCACGATCACGATTGTAGCGGTCAACGGCGCGCCAACCGCAGCCAACGACAGCTACACCGTCGACGAGGATGGGACGCTATCCGTGTCGGCAGCGAACGGTACGCTTGCCAACGATACCGACCCAGAGGGCGGCTCGCTGTCGGCGTCGGTCGTCTCCTGGCCCTCTAACGGCAGCCTGACGCTTTTCGCAAACGGCTCCTTCGAGTACACGCCCGATACTGACTTCAACGGCCAGGATAGCTTCACCTACGAGGCGAGCGACGGGTCGGGCGGCACGGATACAGCGAGTGTCACGATCACGGTGTCGGCGGTCAACGACGCCCCGGAGATCACGTCCGGGCCCGCGAACGCCACCCTCGATGAGGAGAACAGTACCGTTCTCTCGGTGACGGCGACCGACAACGACACTACCGATACGCTCTCCTACAACTGGACCCTGACCGGCAACGGCAGCCTAAATACGACGACCAGCACCACCGAGGTCACAGCGACGGCCACGGTCACGGTCAATCCAGTCAACGACGCCCCCAAGATCACGTCCTCGCCTGCGAGTGCTACCGTCGACGAGGAGAACAGTACCGTTCTCTCGGTGACGGCGACCGACAACGACACTACCGATACGCTCTCCTACAACTGGACGCTGACCGGCAACGGCAGTTTGAACGCCTCCTCGGGAACAGCCGTCAGATACGACGCCCCCGACGAACTTGCCTCGCAGGAGGACGTGACGCTGACCGTCACTGTCAATGACAGCATCACAGAAGTCACGGCGACGGCGACGGTCACGGTCAATCCAGTCAACAACGCTCCCGAGATCACGTCGGCACCCGCGAACGCCACCGTCGATGAGGGTAACGAGACCGTGCTGTCGGTGGAGGCGACCGACAACGACGGTGACGCGCTCTCCTACAACTGGACACTGACCGGTAATGGAGGGCTCAATGACACCTCCGGAACCGCCGTGCGGTACGACGCCCCCGACGAACTCGCCTCGCGGGAGAACGTGGCGGTTACCGTCACGGTCGACGACGGAACCGCGAACGTGTCGGCCAACGCTACCGTGACGGTCAATCCGGTCAACGACGCTCCCGAGATCACGTCCGGGCCAGCGAACGCCACCGTCGACAAGGGGAACACGACGGTGCTGTCGGTGACTGCGGCCGACAACGACACCACAGATACGCTCTCCTACACTTGGACGCTGACCGGCAACGGCAGTCTGAACGCCACATCCGGGACGTCGGTCAGATACGACGCTCCGGACGAACTCGCGGCCAACCGGACTGCGACCGTGCGAGTCAACGTGAGCGACGGGACGACGAACGCGACCGCAACGGCAACGATCACCATCGTCGCGGTCAACGATGCGCCGACCACAGCCAACGACAGCTACAGCGTTGACGAGGACGCGACCCTGTCGGTGTCGGCGGAAAACGGCACGCTGGCGAACGACACCGACCCCGACGGCGATATCCTGAACGCCTCGGTTGTGCGTGGTCCGTCGAATGGGAGCTTGACGCTTTTCACCAACGGATCCTTCAAGTACGTGCCCGACCGCGATTTCAACGGGGAGGACAGCTTCACCTACGAGGCCAGCGACAGAGCGGGCGGGACCGACACGGCGATGGTCACGATCACGGTTTCCGCAGTGAACGACGCCCCCGAAATCACGTCGGCGCCCGCGAACGCCACGGTTGAGGAGAAGAACTCCACCGTCCTGTCGGTGGAGGCGACGGACGCCGACGGCGACACGCTCTCTTACACTTGGACGCTGGCAGGGAACGGCAGTCTGAACGCGACATCAGGCACGTCGATCAGATACGACGCCCCCGAGGAACTCGCCGCGAACGAAACCGCGACGGTGACTGTCTCGGTCAACGATAGCACGGCGAGCGCGACCGCGACGGTGACGATCACGGTCGTCGCGGTCAACGACGCGCTGACCGCAGCCAACGACAGCTACACCGTCCCGGAAGACGGGACACTGTCTGTATCAGCGGCGAACGGCACGCTCGCCAACGATACCGATCCCGACGGCGATGTGCTGAACGCCTCGGTCGTGAGCGGTCCGTCGAACGGGAGTCTCACGCTGTACGCCAACGGCTCCTTCGAGTACACGCCGGCTCCCGACTTCAACGGCGAGGACAGCTTCACCTACCAGGCAAGCGATGGAGCGGGCGGGACCGATACAGCGACGGTGACCATCAACGTTTCCGGAGTCAACGACCCACCCGAGATCACGTCCGAGCCCGCGGACGCGACCGTCGACGAAGGGAACGCAACAGTGCTGTCGGTGGACGCGACGGACGCCGACGGAGACGTGCTGTCGTATGCCTGGAATCTCTCGGGGACCGGCAGCCTGAACGAGACGTCGGGGACGGCAGTCAGATACGACGCTCCCAATGATATCGACGCAACGACCGACGTGACCGTGACGGTCACGGTGGACGACGGGAAGGAAACCGACTCGGCGACGGCAATCGTGACGGTCGAACCGGTCAACGAGCCGCCGACCGCCGAGAACGACAGTTACAGTGTGGACGAAGGCACGACTCTGGCGGTGTCGGCGGCGAACGGGACGCTGGCTAATGACGCCGATCCGGACGGAGATTCCCTATCGGCGTCGGTCGTCTCCGGGCCGTCGAACGGCACGCTCACTCTCCACGCCAACGGCTCATTCGCGTACGCGCCCGATTCGGGCTTCACCGGGACCGATTCGTTCACCTACGAAGCGAGTGACGGCAATGGTGACAGTGATACGGCGACAGTGACAATCACTGTAACCGGATCGCAACCCACGCCAGCGAACTTCACGGTCGTGATTACAGACACGAACGCGCCGGTCGTCGAAGGGGAGACACTGACAGTCACTGCGAACATCACCAACACGGGCGATGTCAAAGCCACACAGACGGTGACACTGACCGATAGCGGCTTCGACGGTATCGAGCGGGACGGGATAGACGTGACGCTGGCTGGCGGCGAGTCCAACGCGTCGGTGGTTCTGGAGTGGACCACCACCGAGGGCGATGCCGGGACTGGTGATCTGACCGTCGCTACCCAAAACGATTCGACGACTGAAGCGGTGACCATCGAGCCAGCCGACACCAACGCTCCTCCGACAGCGACTGATGATAGCTATACTGCCACCGAAGGCGAGACGCTCACGGTGAGTGTACCAGGCGTCCTCGACAACGACACCGACCCCGATGGTGACGATCTCACCGTTTCGACGCCCGCAGAAACCGACACCGAAAACGGAACGCTCACACTGAACGCCGACGGGAGCTTCGAGTACACGCCCGATGACGGCTTCACTGGCACCGACTCATTCACCTACGAGGTGACCGACGGCAGTGGTGGGTCAGACACGGCGACAGTAACGATCAACGTCACAGCGACTGCGACCCCGCAGTTCGCGGTCAGCATCACGAATACGAACGCACCGGTGACCGAAGGCGATACCCTCACAACGAGCGTCACCGTCAACAACGTCGGGGGTGCCGCTGGAACGCAGACGATCACGCTCGAAGCGTTCGATAGCTCCCAGGTCGACAGCCAGTCCGTCTCGCTGAACCCGGACGAAACAGCAACGATCACGCTTGAGTGGGCGACCCAAGTCGGAGACGCAGGTAGCGGCGATCTCACCGTCGCAAGCGAGAACGACACGGCGACACGGAGTGCAACAGTCAACGCTGCCGACACGAACGACCCGCCGGTCGCCAGCGACGATAGCTATACCACGCCCGAAAACGAGACACTGGCAGTCTCCGTGCCGGGTGTCCTCGAAAACGATACCGACCCGGACGGTGACAGCCTCACTGTGACGGTCCTCAACGCACCGTCGAACGGCGGACTCGACCTAAGAGCTGACGGCTCATTTGAGTACACGCCCGACGCAGGGTTCACCGGCCTCAGCACTCTCTGGACTCTCAATCGCCGGTCAGGGAATGTCGGCGACGATCACCGAAGGCGACGACGAGAACGTCGCAGTCACCGTCGAAAACACGGGCGAGCAATCCGGGGCGTTCACGGTCACGCTCAATATCGGTAACGGGACCGTCACCGAATCAGCGACGACTGCCGAACTCGCTGCTGACGAAACGGACACCGTCACATTCGAAAACGTCACGGGGAGCCTCAGTCCCGGAGAATACGAGGTTGATGTGACGACTCCAGATGACGAACTGACCGGAACCCTATCGGTCTCTCAAGAACTGGAGCCAGCGACGTTCGACGTCACGATCGATACCATACCCGATACCGTTACTGCCGGTGAAGAGCTGGTCGTCGAGTACACCGTCGAGAACACTGGTGACGAGACCGCAACGCAGGACATCGTGTTCCAGATCAACGGGAGTCAGACAGCAGTTGACGATACCGTCCAACTATCGGGTGGAGAGAGTAGCACTGGACAGTTCACCTACCGCACCGACGAGAGTGATATCCCGACCGTTGAAGTAACAATACTCAGCGACGATGACGCGGCAACTACGAGTGTCTCCGTCGACACGACAGAGACTAACTCCCCGCCCGAGGCAAGCAATGACAACTACACCGTCTTCGAAAATGAAACACTCTCAGTGAATGCGCCGGGTATCCTCGCCAACGACTCCGACCCCGACGGCGACGATCTCACGGTCTCGATACCGGCTACAACACCGCCCGACAACGGAAACCTCTCTCTGAACGCCAACGGGAGTTTCGCGTACACGCCCGATAATGGCTTCACTGGCGAGGATACGTTCGCCTATGAGGTGACCGACGGCAACGGTGGGTCGGACACAGCGACAGTAACCATCACTGTGACGGAGGGAGCGGCTCCTGCCGAACCGGCACTCTCCGACCTCTCGATCGCTGGTCAAGGCACGTCGGCGACGATCACCGAAGGCGACGACGGGAACGTCGCAGTCACCGTCGAAAACGTCGGCGAAACCAGTAGCACGTTCACGGTCACGCTCAATATCGGTAACGGGACCGTCACCGAATCAGCGACGACTGCCGAACTCGCCGCCGACGAAACGGACACCGTCACCTTCGAGGGAGTCACTAGCGGTCTCGCGCCCGGTGAGTACGATGTTGCAGTTACAGCCGATGACGCGAACCAGACCGGCGCGTTGACTATCTCCGAGGCATCTGACCCACCGGAGCCCGATCCCGCCGAATTCGATACGACGATCACCAACGTGAACGACTCGGTCGTCGCTGGTGATACCGTTACGGTCGCCTATACCGTCGAAAACGTTGGCGATGAGACCGGCACGCAGGATGTCACGTTCACAGTGAACGGAACCGTCGAGACAACGGTTGCGGATATCGCTCTCGACGGGAGTGAATCGACGACTGGAACGGTCACGTACGAGACGAACGCCAGTGACACACCGGCCATTTCGGTTGCTATCGAAAGCGACGATGACACCGCGACTGAGACAGTCACCGTCCAAGGCGTTCCCGAACTCACCATCGGCGAGTTCGATGACGAGTTCCCGAACGCGACGGAAGAGACCAACTACGGAACGGTTGCAATTCCGGTCGCAGAAACCGCTGGCGTCGAATCGTCGAATCTCACTGTCCAGTTAGTCATCGCGGGCGACGACGGTGAGCTCGTCAACGAGACGATCGCCGACCGTGAACTGGCGAACGAATCCGCAACGTTCGAGTTCGATGTCGGAACGATCGATGCCCCCGACGAGTACACGGCAACTGTGAGCGTCGACGCCGAAACCGCAGACTCAGTCTCCGCACGCCACGTCTTTGCGGTTGCTGCTGACGACGATAGTTCTGACTCGGACGATAGTTCTGACTCGGACGACAGTTCAGACGACGAGTCGGAACTTGAGATCGACCAACGTGACGACGGCTCGGCAGAGCGTCTGCTCCTGACGGTCCAGAATCCCGCCGACGGGGAGCAATTCGAGATCGATCTCGCAGCCGAAAACCGCCCACTAGCGACAGACATTGTGACTATCGACGCACTCACATTCAATGCATCGAGCCAGCAGGACCTGGAGCTGACGCTCACTGCGACCTCGACGCCGACGGAGACGACACCGAATCAGACTGTGCCAGCCCAAAGCGACGTGACGCTCGGGTATCTCAGCGTCGAGAACGGCTCCGCCGTCGAGAACGTCTCCTTCGAGTTTACACTCGACGAAGAGACGCTTGACGAGCAGGGCGCACCGCCCGAGACGGTCGTCTTCCACCGGTACAACGAAACGTCCGAGACGTGGGTAGCGAAGAACACGACGCTCCAGAACCGCTCGAACGGAGAACTACGGTACCGGACGGTCGTCGAGTCGTTCTCCGAGTGGGTGGTGACCGCCGACCGGCCAGAGCTTACGGTGACGAACACGGCGGTTGCGACGACGACGGCTACCCCCGGTGAGTCCGTTGCGGTCGACGTGACGGTCACAAACGACGGGAATGCTGCTGGCAACCGGACGGTCGAACTGATCGCTGACGGGCAGGTCGTTGCCACCGAAACGGTCAGTCTCGACGGGGGAGAGACACGGGACGTGTCGCTTTCGACAACGTTCGACGACCCGGGTGAGTACGACCTCGCAGTCGGCGACACTACTGTTGGCTCGGTCACGATCCAGTCCGAGACTGGCACTCCCTCAGATCCAGGAACGCCAACGGATGGGACCGACGAACCGACAGAAACGAACGAACCTGACACGGAAACAGAGCCGTCCGACGGCGACGGAAGTGGATTCCCGTGGTGGACGGTTGTTGTCGGTATCGTGCTCACCGCCATCATCGCAGCTGCCGCCCTCTGGTACCGGAACGACAAGACTACGGAGTAAACGGCTGCTCGCTACCCGCCAGCCTTTATTATTGGCAGGGCCGTAGTTTTCTCTATGGCTGAAATCGTCTCGACGGCTGATACGCTGGGTGGTGCGCCCCGGATCAAGGGCAGGCGTATCGGCGTCCATCACGTCGCCAAACGGGTAATCGATGCTGGCGAATCTCCCGAACAGGTTGCCGCCGACTACGACCTCGATATCGCTGACATCTATCGTGCTCTCGTGTACTACTACGATCATGCTGAAGAGATGCGGCGGGTTCAAGCCGAACGGCAGACCGCCTCTGACGAGTTCTCTGTTATTCGCGGTCCTGACGATCTCGACACAAAGACCCAGTCAGAGCCCGAAGCATGAGGCTCCTGGCTGACGAACACATCCCGCCAGCGATCGTTTCTGCACTCCGTGGTGAAGGTCACGATATCGCAGTTGTCGGGGATGATATCGACCTCGGAGCTGAAGATACAGTCCTCTTGGAATACGCACGTGACACGGACCGTCTCATTCTGAGCGAAGATACTAACTTTCGCGGAGCCGATCCTGACCTGGATGTCGAGGATCAGCCGGGGATTCTTGCGTGTGAGACGGCTGCCTCACCGGGAGAAATCGCTGCGGCAATCCGTCGAATCGAGACATTCACTGACGACCTCACGGGGACCGTTCTGTACGTGCCGGGTGACTGGCTGTGAGAATTCGCTCCAGTTCGGAGCTATCCAGACATCCTACCACCTTTCAGAATTATTACGTAATCAATGTCGGGGCACTGTCTAGTTCAGCCATCGGCGATCTGCGATTTATCGTAACCTGAACGCGAATATGGCAACAGAAGCGTTCTGCCGCTCGAAATAGTAACCCTCACAGAGAAAATTACGGTAATTTCCCGAACCGCCTCGCTCAACTAGACAGTACCCTGTCGGTAATCTCGGAAATTCACTGATACAGTTGATAGTATGATAAGAAAGGCCGCTGATACTGGTGGCTGTAAGTACGTGAAAACTCGAATTAAGAATCCAGGCGGAGCGGGTCTGTATCCGCAGATAGCAGGGACTGGTGAGTAAAAGAATTACAGCCACCAGTATGAGAAGGGATCCGAAGCAGTTTCTGATCGCGGATTTGGGCGAGACTACGCATCACAGTCTCCCTATACCCCGTGTAGTCTCAACTTCCATGGTCCCTCGGCGAGGAAAATGGTATGTTCGGTGCGGGTGTAGCGTGATCTGTATGTCATACAATCAGCAACACTACAGCAACGTCGAAGAACTGGCACCGGGAATGCACTTTCTCAGGGACGAACTCGACTGCGAGAACCTGGGGATCACCGTCCTGGATGTCGACGGCAAGTGGGAGGGGAAACAGCACGATCACGCCGACGAAGGGCAAGAAGAGGTCTACCTGCTCATGGAGGGATCCGGTTCGCTCACAGTCGACGGCGAAAAGATCACACTCGGACCAGGCAAAGCGGTTCGGGTAGACCCGGAGGCTACGCGCAAACTCTTCTTCACAGAAGAGAGTACGATGGTAATCGTCGGCGCGCCATAGCGAGCTCCGGCGCCCTCTAGTCCAGATTGTCCACGAGTTCGTCCGCAATCCCGACGTACTCCGCGGGCGACAGCGCCTCCAGTTCTTCCCGGACCTCCGCCGACACGTCGAGATCGTCGAACAGCTCCCTGAACTCCGCGAGCGACATTGTCTCGCCGCGAGTGAGCTCTTTGACCTGCTCGTAGGCGTCCGCGTGCCCCTCCCGACGGAGGATGGTCTGGACTGCCTCCCCGATCACCGCCGGGTTCGCCTTCAGGTCCTCGCGCATCACTGCTTCGTCGGGGACGACTTTCGACAGCCCAGTCCCGAGTTTCTCGTAACCGATCAGGCAGTGGGCGAGCGCTGCCCCGAGGTTTCGCTTGACAGTCGAGTCCGAAAGGTCCCGCTGGAGCCGCGATTTCGTGAGATAGTCGCCCAGGAACGCCAGATCGGCGTTCGCCTTCGAGAGGTTTCCCTCGCTGTTTTCGAAGTCGATCGGGTTCACCTTGTGGGGCATCGTCGACGATCCGGTCTCGCCGGCGGTCGCCTCCTGGCCGAGGTACCGGTCGGAGACGTACAGCCACACGTCGAGGTCTAGATCCAGCAGGACGTTGTTGATCCCCCGCAGCGCGTCACAGAGTGTGGCCAGGTCGTCGCAGGGGTTGACCTGCGTGGTCAGCGGTTCGTGGTCCAGCCCGAGGTCGGCAACGAACGAGCGGGCAAAGGCTTGCCAGTCGACGTCCGGATAGGCGGCAGTGTGGGCAGCGTAAGTCCCGCTGGCTCCCGCGAGTTTCCCCGAGAGCCCGGACACTGCGCGCTCGACCCGGCCGAGTTGTCGCCCGAGCCGGGAGGCGTACACCGCCATCTCCTTGCCGAACGTTGTGGGCGTGGCTGGTTGACCATGCGTGCGCGCGAGCATCGGGACTGCCCGATACTCGCGGGCCATTCGAGTCAAGGAGTCGCGAACCTCGCGAACTGACGGCACGAGGACATCCTGCACCGCCGGTCCGAGCAGCAGCCGGTAGGCGAGGTTGTTGACATCCTCGCTAGTCAGCCCGAAGTGGATCCACTCCTCACAGTCGAGATCAGCCGGCAACCGCTCGCGGACGAAGTATTCGACGGCCTTGACATCGTGATTCGTCGCCGGGTACTCGCCGTACCCCTCCGTTTCGAGCTGCTTGAGGAGCGCCGCGTCGTCACCGTCGAACTCCCGGTAGAGGTCCCGTAACTGCTCGCGTTCCTCGGATGGGACCTCCAGTGGGGTCGTCTCAAGGTCGGCGAGCGCGAGCAGATACTCTACCTCGACTTCGACGCGGGCGCGGATCAGCGCCCGTTCGCTCGCGTACTCCGTGAGCGGTTCCGTGTATCGTGCGTAGCGGCCGTCCAGTGGCGAGACAGCCTCGAGCGGCCCCCGGTGGCTCATGCTCGTACGTCCACGACTCGCTCGAAAAAGCCTGCCGATAGCCGGTCGAGATGCGGAGCTTTAATCGGTTCCGGCAATTACTGGATCTCATGGGAAGCGTGACGCTGATCGGGACGCGGCTTGCCGAGGCCGGCGAGGAGTTCGTGTACAACGGCGAATCGTCGGCCTGTGAGGGCTGCCCGTACCGCGATCAGTGTCTCAATCTCACCGAAGGCCGCAGGTACAAGGTGTCCGAGGTCCGGAACGGTGCCAAGACCCTGGAGTGTGCGGTCCACGACTCAGGCGTCACTGCCGTCGAGGTCGAACCGGTGCCAATCCGGGCGAACGTCCCCTCGAGTGTCGCGTTCGCCGGGAGCAAAACGTCGCTGGCGGGGCCGTGCCCGCACACGAGCTGCCCCAGCCACGAGTTCTGTGTGCCGTCGGGCGCGGAGTTCGACGAGGAGTACCGTATCGACACCGTCGTCGGCGACCCGCCCCACGAGCACTGCGAGCTGGACCGCGACCTCATGATGGTCGAGTTCGAACCACCCGACGACGCCTGACTACTGGAGTATTTTCCCCGAGGGCCAACTTCAAGACGGTGCCTCGCCAACTGCGTCCATGGTGACGATCGATCCGCCGACAGAACGCCGCTGTGAACGCTGTGGCCGCGTCGAAACCTGGGACGAGGGCACGGACGCCTGGGTCGCGGTGGAACGCGACGGCGACGTTCTCCGCGGGAACCCCCACTGCGTTCACGTCTGGAACATCACCGGCTCGTACAACCCGATCGGGAACACGAGCTAGCGGCGTCACCGATTACGGGGGGAACGCACTCTGAAGCCCATGTTCGTCAGATTTCCGGGTACGGGACCGGACCGGCGTCGAACACACCGGCCGCGACGAGCACCGCCAGCAGGAGGCTCGTCAGGACGATCGAGACAGCGGGCGGGTCGATGTGGGTGTCGCCGTGGGCGTACAGCGTCCGCTGTGCAAGTTCGCCGGCAAGTGCCCCGATTGCGCCGAAGGCGCCGGCAACCAGGAGTGCGCCGACAGCGGAGTCCGCGTCCACGAAGAACGCAAGCGCAGCGATGCTCGCGGGCAGTGCCATGTGGTGTGTGACCGGGAGGTCGTACAGTCCGAGTGCGAGAAACAGGAGGCTGGCGGCGGTGATCCCGAACGCGAGGAAGACGCTGCCGGTAACCAGCGTGACGTACCCCGAGGCGACGCCGACGCCGCCGCCGAGGACAGCCAGCCGGACCCAGTCAGAGTGCTCGGGGAGCCACGGTTCGACGACCTGGCGGCCGCCAGTCCCCTGCGCGGTTTCGTGATCAGGCTCGCCCCACCGCTCGTTGCGGTCTGCCGGCGACATATCGAGCACCGAGGTCTGGAGTTCGCGCACCCGGCCGATCAGCGGATAGCCGAACGCAAGCCGGTGGGCGAACCCCGAGAGGACGATCGCCAACATCACTGGGTCCACCGGAATCCCGGCGTCAGCGACGATACGTGCGACCAGGACACCGAAGAGGCCGAACGCGCCGCCGACCAGCAGGACGTCGGGGCTGCTCCCCAGCGGCTTCGTGATCTTCTTTGCCTGGTGGTACCGGAACCCGGTGTCGATCGTCTCGCGGCGGCCGAGGTACGCTGCGGCCGCG
Organism: Halobacteriales archaeon SW_7_65_23; assembly: GCA_003022725.1. GTDB lineage: Archaea > Halobacteriota > Halobacteria > Halobacteriales > Haloarculaceae > Halovenus. The sequence continues at coordinate 19,001 of PXSQ01000030.1, forward strand.
ACCCCGCCGGCGAACGCGACGTGTGGGCCCAGCACGGGGCCGAAGCCGACGCTTCCCGCGACGCCGGTGGCCTCGAGCGGCGCCGGATCGACTCCGAACACCTCGCCTACTGGGCCGTCGCCGGGTGACCCTACTCCCCCCAGATTTGTGACTTCCCCGACAGTGATGACGATGCCTGCGAGACTGAGCGCCGGCAGTGCGCCGACCGCGGCGCCGATCATACCACCTGCGACGCCGGCGATCACCACCTCGATCGTGAGCTGTGCGGTGACCATCGTTACCCCCGCTGGGTCGCGCTAGCACGGCGATTCCTCGTCGATACGGCCGTCGCAACGAACCAGTTCTGTCCCGGTTGCATAGCCAGATGCCTCTGCGTCCAGCGGGGTCATAGTTGTGGCGTTGTTCGGTCATCGCCGCCTGCGACCCCTCGCCACGATGCGGGGAGAGACCTTTCTCGATCAGTTTCCGTGCCGTCCCCTCGTCGTCGACGGTGACGTCGGTGTCGGGCAGCCTGACGGTCAGCACCGGACAGGTCGTGTCTGACGATCCGTTCCTGGTCGGCCGCGGCCTCCCCCAGCAGCGACGTCAGGTCCGGTGAGATTCAGCCCCAAACCGGTCGATTCCTGTGGCCCTGATAGTGATTATTGTGACTGTTTACCGGGTCGACCGCACGCAGTCGCGCGGTCGATCCCGGAACGACTCACAATAATCACTATGAGATGACACTCGGAATTTTTAGGCAGGCTTAAATAAGTGTACCGACGAGTGATTGATAGCCAGTCCGGAGCCGGTTTTCCTGCTCGCTGTGCCGTTGAGAGACCGACAGCCTTTTTTAGGCCGACCTAAAAACCTGAGTCGATGAGCCAGGACATCTGCGTGGTCGTCCCGACCATCAGGGAGTACGACTGTGTGCGGGCGTACGTGGAAAACGCCCGCGAGCACGGGTTCGACGTTTCCCGCCTGTACTTCCTGCTGGTCACGGAGGACTTCTGCGAGACGGACGCGATGCGGTCGATGCTTGCGGAGGAAGGCGTCGCCGGCGAGGTGTACGACGGCACCCGGCGGGTGGAGTGGTACGACAAACAGGACATTCCGGAGTACGGGCACGTGGTGCCAGCTGGGAGTCACGCGGAAACGAGCTTCGGCCTGCTGTACATGTGGGCGAACCCGCAGTTCGAGTACGGCGTGTTCATCGACGACGACACGCTGCCCCACGAGGGGACGGACTTCTTCGGGACTCACCTCGCGAACCTCGGGTTCGAGGGGCGGATCCGCAGCGTCGCCTCGGACGAGCAGTGGGTCAACGTTCTCTACCAGGGCGCGGACGACCACGGCCTCTACCCGCGGGGGTACCCCTACTCCGCGATGGACGAAACAGTCGAGACGGACACTGCCGAGGTTGACGGCGGCGAGATCGTCGCCTCACAGGGGCTGTGGACGAATGTGCCGGATCTGGACGCCGTCCGAATCCTGATGGATGGCGACCTCCAGGGGCAAGCCCAGACGCGCACCACTGCGGCGGATTTCGGGGAGGACTTCGTCGCGGCACGTGGCAACTACCTCACCGTCTGTTCGATGAACCTCGCCTTCCGGCGGGAAGTGATCCCGGCGTTCTATCAGCTTCCGATGGACGACAACGAGTGGGACGTGGGGCGGTTCGACGACATCTGGAGCGGCGTGTTCCTCAAGCGCGCGTGCGACGTTCTCGGAAAGCGCATCTACAACGGCCAGCCGCTCTGTGAGCACAACAAGGCGCCCCGCTCGACGTTCGACGACCTCCACAACGAGGTGGCGGGGCTGGAGCTGAACGAACACGTCTGGCGGCTGATCGACGACGCCGGCGCCGGCGCTGGCGACTACGTCGGGGTCTACCGGGCGATGGCCGACGCGCTTCTCGGGGCGGACGCGGAGGCGTACCGCAACGGGGAGTTCTTCCACTTCGTCGGCGAGCACATGCACGACTGGCTGGACGCGCTCGCGGCGCTCGAGCGGGTGCCGGCGGCAGCGGACGACTGAACCGATACCACTCAGGAGCGACAGTCATGACAGATCTACCACAGACGGCACAGACCGGCGACGAGGGACAGCGCGACGGACAGAGCGGTACCGCGACCGACCGGGAGAGACAGACGAACCGACGGCGGTTCCTCGCGGGCGCCGTCGCAGCTGGCACGGCGAGCATTGCGGGCTGTGCTGGGCTGTCTAGCGACGAGAACGGCGACGGCGAGGACACCCAGTGGGAGCTCTCGGATTTCCGCGGGTCGGGACCGCTGGTGGCCGACCGCGCCGCTCCGGGCGGGACCTCGATCTCGGACCTCCCACCCCTCGAGGGCGAACTCAGCTTCTATCTGGGCGGCGGCGAGGGCGGCCTGTACCTCGAACTCATCGAACGGTTCGAGGAGATCTACGGGGACTTCACGTTCGACCACACGATCGACAGCTCCAGCCAGCTGTCGAACCGGATCACCGAGGAGGTCGAGGCCGGCGCGAGCCAGGCCGACCTCTTCCTGGCAGTCGACGCCGGCTCGCTCGGCAACGTGGCCGAAAACGACGCTGCACAGTCGCTTTCGGACGAGGTGGTCGGCGACGTGCCCGAACAGCTCCGCGCTGATACCTGGGTCGGCTTCGCCGGTCGCGCCCGTGCTGTGCCCTTCAACACGGAGCAGCTCAACCGGTCAGACGTGCCCGACACGGTCCAGGAGTTCCCCGATACCGAGGCGTTCCAGGACAGCATCGGCTGGGCCCCAACCTACGGCGCGTTCCAGTCGTTCGTCACCGCGATGCGGTTGCTCCGCGGCGAGGACGAGACGCGGGCGTGGCTCACCGACATGCAGGACGCCGGCGTCGAGGCGTTCCCCGACGAGTTCCGCGTCTCCAACGAGGTGGCAAACGGCGCGCTGGCCGGCGGCCTGGCGAACCACTACTACGCGCTCCGGGTCCGGAACGCCCGCGGGAACGCCCCCGTCGACCTCGCGTTCACCAGCGGCGACGCGGGCGCACTGATCAACGTCTCCGGCGCACAGCTCATCGAGGGCGCAAGCGACGTCGAGCTGGCGGAGACGTTCATCCGTCACCTCCTCTCGGCGGAGGCCCAGGAGTTTTTCGCCACACGAACGTTCGCATACCCGACCGTCCCCGGCGTCGAGCCCGTGGCTGATCTCCCCTCGATCGAGGAGCTGAACCCTCCGGACGTGGACCTGACCGAGCTCGCTGACACCGGACCGACGCTCGACCTCCTCGACGAAACCGGAATCCTCTAACTCGCCGGTGCCGAAGCTCCGACGAACCGGCATGGACGGGAACACAGACGAAGACACTCGCGGCGCCGGGAGGCGACTGCTCCCCGAGGCGATCCGCCGCGGACTCGGGGACGCGAGAGGGTCGATGCTGGGTCTCCTGACTGTGCTGATCGCGCTGGTACTTTTGACGCCGTTCGCGTGGCTCGTCCTCGAAGCCAGGGGCGTCGGCCGCGATCGCGCCGTCTCGATGGTGTTCAGCGCCGACACGGCGGAGATTGTTGTCAACTCGCTTTTACTTACGGTCGGCGTGACGGGCTGCTCGATCCTGGTCGGCGTCCCGCTGGCGATTCTGACCGCCCGGACGGACCTGCCGTTCCGGCGGTTCTGGACCGTCATGGCCGCCCTACCGCTGGTGATTCCCAGCTACATCGGCGCCTTCGCGTTCGTCTCGGCGTTCGGCCCGCGCGGCGTGTTGCAGGACGCCCTCGCCCCGCTGGGAGTCGAGGAACTCCCGGCGATCTACGGGCTGTTCGGGACGACGTTGGTCCTGACGCTTTACACCTACCCCTACGTCTACCTGACTACCCGGGCGTCGCTTCTGTCGTTCGATGGAACCGTCATCGAGGCGGCGCGGACGCTGAACCAGACCCGCTGGGAGGCGTTCCGGCGGGTGACGCTGCCACAGATCAAACCCGGCGTCGCGGCCGGGTCGCTTTTGATCGCGCTGTACACGCTGTCGGATTTCGGGACCCCACAGATCATGCGCTACGACGTGTTCACGCGGATGATCTACGTCTGGTACGACAACAACTTCCTCGGGCGAGCAGCGCTGCTCTCGCTGTTGTTGCTGGCGATGACGGTCGTGATCCTGGCGCTTGAGTCACGCATCGGCGCCAGCGACGAGGGCGATCACGTCTCCAGCGGTGACCGGCCGCCGGGACAGATCAAACTGGGGCGGTGGCGGTGGCCGGCACTTTGCTTCTGTGTGTCGGTTGCCGGCCTCGCGCTGGCAGTCCCGCTGGGCATCCTCGCGATGTGGCTCCGACGACCCTCGCCCGGCTACGCCGAGGGCGGGTTCGCCTTCGAGCCCGGGTACGCGGTCAACTCGGTGAGCCTCTCGCTGGCCGCGGCGATTCTCGCCGTGACTGTCGGGTTGCCGCTGGCGTACCGCTCCGCACGGAGCACGTCGCGGCTCGGATCACTGCCCGAACGCGCGAGCTACATCGGCTACGCCACGCCCGGGGTCGTCGTCGGCCTGGCACTGATCTTTTTCGGCCTCCGGTTTGCGAGCGTCCTCTACGGGACGGTGGTCCTCCTAGTGTTCGCCTACGTGGTCCGGTTCGTCCCGCAGGCTGTCGGGACGATGAAGTCCTCGATTCTGCAGGTCGACCCGAAACACGTCGAGGCGGCGCGGCTGATGGGTGACGGCCCGGTCCGGTCGTTCCGGCGGGTGGTATTGCCACAGATCGCGCCGGGGGGCGTCGCCGGCGCCGCGCTGGTGTTTCTCACGACGATGAAGGAACTGCCAGCGACGCTTTTGTTGCAGCCGCTGGGCGAGGAGACGATCGTCACCTACATCTGGCAGATGCAGGAGGCCGCCTACTACGGCCGGGCAGCGGTCCCGGCGCTGGTTCTGGTCTGTGTCTCGGCGTTCTCGATGCTCATCATCCTCCGACAGGACGGGTACGATGGCACGTGAGATGGGCTCCCGTGGGACTGTTCGAGCTCGGACCGCGAGACAGGCCTGTCAGCTCCGGGAGGGACTGATTCGTCGATATCCGGCGGTGCAGCCCCACAGCAGTCCGGCCGAGGATACCCCGCAGACGGCGCCACTCAGATCGCCTTCCCCTGAACGATGAGGACCGGTCAATCAACAGCCAGGCACGCCGGCGAACGCCTCGCGGAGGCGCGCCGATACCTGCGCGAGCGCTGGCAGATTGCGCTGGTAGCCCTGGCCGCGGGCCTGGTCGTCTTTCTCGTCGGCGAGCAGGTGTTTCCGTACCACACGTTGAACCACGACGAGGGGGTCTACCTCCAGCAGGCTGAGCTGCTGTTGGAGGGCCGGCTGTTCCTGGAGCCGCCGGTTGCCGAGTCGTTCCGGCCCTGGTTTTTCGTCGCCGACGACGGCGGGCTCTACCCGAAGTACACGCCCGTGACGGCGACGTTCTTCGCGCTGGGCGGGCTGGTTGGGTCGTATCGGCTGGCAGTGGCCGCCATCGCGGCGGTGGCCGTGGTGCTCACCGCCGCTATCGTGACCGAACTGTTCGACCGTCGGATCGGGTTGCTCGCGGCTGCGATCCTCGCAGTCTCCCCACTGTTTATCGTTCAGGCGGTCGTCTTTCTCCCGTACGTCCCGGCGTTCACACTGAATCTGCTGTTCGCCTGGGCGTACCTCCGCGCGGACAGAACTGACAGCGTTCGCTTCGCCGCCCTCGCTGGCGGTGCGATCGGGTTGTCGTTCTGGGCCCGGCCCTACACTGCGGTGTTGTTCGCGACGCCGTTCGTCTGTCACGCACTCTGGCGGCTGCGCTCGGTCGAACGGGCCGTACTGCTCCGACAGGGGATCACCGCCGCGCTCGGCCTGGTGGGGGTAGCGGTGGCGCTTACCTACAACGCGATCGTCACTGGCGACCCGCTGTTGTTTCCCTACGAGGCGTTCGCCCCGCTGGACGGGCTCGGCTTCGGTCACCGGGAGATCGTCGGCTACGAGCGCGAGTACACCCCCTCGCTCGCGCTGGAGGCAAACGCCCGCAACCTCTGGCAGTTCGCCACCGCGTGGGGGCCGGCGGGCTGGCTCGGCACACTCGTCGCCGTGGTGGGGCTGGCGACCGTTGCCCGCCGTTCAGAGTGGCGGGATTCGCGCGTGCTCGCGGTGCTTGCCCTGCTGGTGACGATCGCCGTGGGGAACCTCTACTTCTGGGGGACGCTGAACGTGCTGGGTGACCTCTCGGATCCGAACGACGGGCTGATCGCTACGCTCGGCCCGTACTATCACGTCGGCCTCCTGCTGCCGACAGTGACGCTGGCTGCGGTCGGCCTCCGACGGATTGTCGATGGTGTGCGGGCAGCACGCGCCCGGATAGACGACCGCCGAGTCGCCCACTCCTTGGTCGCGGTGGCGCTCGTGCTGGCTGTGGTCGCGAGCGGTGTCGCCGCGGTCGCGCTCGCACAACCGCTTTCGGACAACTACGAGACGACCCGTCAGTACGAACGGGCATACGAACCGTTCGATGACAGGGAGTTCGAGAACGGGCTGGTGTTCTTGCCGACGCCGTACGGCGACTGGCTCAACCATCCGTTCCAGGTCCTGCGCAACGACCCTTCCTTCGACGGCGCGGCGGTGTACGCACTCCAGCACCGGGAGTTCGCCGTCGTCGACGCCTTTGCGGACCGCCAGCTATACCGGTACAGCTACCGCGGCCCGTGGCTGCCGTTCGCCGGGCAGTCAGTGACGCCGCGGCTTCGCGAGATCGAGCACGTAGCGGGTGAACGCGTCCGTCTCGATCTCTCCCTCGGCCTCCCGGATGCGGTCGAGACGGTCGACGTCAGCACGAGCGCCGGGACCGGTGCGAACGGCACCTCGGCTGCGGTCGGCTCCGAACTGAACGTGACGGTGGTCGCCGAGAACGGGACGGTAACGGCACGCTCGGAAGCGTTCGCGGAGCCCATCACGGTCGCCCACGACGGCGAGTCGCCCGTAGAACTGGTCGCGTTCGTCGATTACGGGGCCCTGGGCGGGTTCGACTACGTCGTCAGGCTGCCGCTGGTGTCCGAAGAGGGAGGGTACCGGGCGATGACACCGTATCTGGAGGTGTGTGATTCACCCGGGCTCTGTGGGGGCGAGGCCGCATACGTGCCTGGCGAACACCGCAGCGGCGTGGCGATGAACGCGACACTGTCGGCCTCCGATTAGCGGAACCGCTCGTCGAGTGCGACCCTCAGGATCGACTTCGCGATGGCGTCCCCCCCCTCGATGGGATCGAGCTTCGACTCTCCGGCGCGCTCCCGGTAGTCGATCGGATGCTCGCGGACGTCGTACCCCCACATTAGCGGCCTGATGAGTAACTCCGCAGAGAGCCCGGTGTTCTCCGTCCACTCGATGGATTCGACGACCTCGCGTCGGTATGCGCGCATCCCCGTGGTCGTGTCGTGGACGCGAGTGCCCATCAGCACGCTCGCCGCGAGGGCGAACAGGTGGTTCCCCAGGCGGTTGAGCGCCGGCATCGCCTCGGCGCCGTGGTACAGCCGGTCCCCGCTCACCACGTCGTACCCCTCGTTGATCAGGGCCAAAAACTCCGGCAACTGTTCCATCGGGTAGGTGTCGTCGCAGTCCGTGGTCACAACGACCGGCCGGTCAGGCGCGAGGATCGCTTCCCTGACTGCCACGCCGTACCCCTGGGGTTCCTGATCGATCACCCGGGCACCGTGCTCGCGGGCGATCTCCGGCGTCCGGTCGGAGGAACCGTCGACGCAGACGACCTCCGCGTTCCCGTCGGTCACCGCTTCGATGTCCCTCAGGACGGTCCCGATGGCCTCCTCCTCGTTGTAGGTCCCCATCACCACACTGACGTCCGCGAACGTGTACTCGTTGCCCGACTGCTCGCCACCGCCCGGGTCAGTTTCCCCGCTGTCGGCCCCGTCACTGACCGGAATATCGCCGGCTGTACTGGCTGTGTCGCTCATTACTCCGGGTTCCGTGGCCGCGACGCTTAAGTTTTTAGGTTTGCCTAAAATACTGGCGGGCTACCGGAGTGCAGCGTCGACGGCGTCGGCCACACGCAGCGCGAGCGCCGCGATAGTGAGCGTCGGGTTCATCGCCCCGCCGGTCGGGAAGACGCTGCTGGACGCGATCCAGCAGTTCTCGAGGTCGTGGGTCCGGCAGGCGGGATCGACGACGCTGTCGGCGGGATCGGTGCCCATCCGCGTCGTTCCCATGTGGTGGTACGCCGGCCCCGTCTCGTCGGGGCCGACAGTCCAGGTGACCTCCGCGCCGAGTTCTTCCAGGATCGACCGCTGAATCTCGTTGGCCCGTTCGATCGTCCGCAGCGCGCGGTCGCCGACGTGCCAGTGGACATCCGGCACCCGGTTGCCGCGGTCGTCGGTCCGCTCGGGAGCCAGTCCGACGTAGCTGTCCTCGCGGGGCAACTGCTCGACGAGGGCACCGACGGCGACGTGGTTGCCGTACTCCGACCGGAGCCGCTCGAGCAGGTCGTCACCCCAGTCCTCGCCCGTCAGCGCCAGTTCGACCGGCGACGGCCCGGCGTAGTTGAAAAACTCCAGCTTGAACGGCCCGATATCCTCGCCGGCATCGTCGTAGAACTGGTGGGACTCGCTGGTCAGAAAGCCGACGTGGTTCTGGCGGGTCGGTTCGTCGAGTATCCCGCCGACGCCGGCGAACAGGTGGTCCATGAAGTACTTGCCGACCAGCCCGCTTTCGTTCGCCAGCCCGTCGGGGAACTGATCGGAGTCGGACATGAACAGGAGTCGTGGTATCTCTACACCGCCGCAGGCGAGCACGAACGCGTCGGCCTCCTGGCGGTGCCTGGCGCCGTCCGGTGTGGTGTACGTTGCCGCCCGGATGCTGTCCGCATCGTGGGCCAGCTGTTCGACCCGCGCCCTGTCGATGACAGTCGCGCCCTGCTCCGCGGCGGATTCGACGTGGACGGTGGCGTCGTACTTCGCGCCCGACGGGCAGACGGGCTGGCAGGTCCCGTAGCCGACGCACTCGCTCCGGCCGTCGTAGGGCTCGGAGTTGCGCGCGTTCGGGACCGAGTGCATCGCGATGCCGAGTTCGTTGCAGGCCTCGGCGAACAGCGAGTCGCTGTATGACGGCCGAAATGCGGGCATCGGGTGGGGCTGCTCCCGCGGCGGTGCGAACGGGTTGTCGGCCCCGCCTGCCACGCCGAGTTCGCGCTCGGCCGCAACGTAGTAAGGGGGAAGGTCGGCGTAGTCGATCGGCCAATCGGGACCGACGCCGCGCTCGGTGCCCGAGTTGAAATCGGCCTCGTGGAGTCGCATCACCATCCCCTGCCAGTGAAGCGTCGATCCGCCGATTCCCTTGACTCGGGCGTGATTGAGGGGGTAGAACCACTCGCCGCTTGCGGCGTGGGCGTCGCGCTCACCACCCATTTCCCAGACGTCAGGCCGATCGTACGCCGGTCTGATTGCCCGCTCCTGGCGTTCCAGACGATCCGCCTCGTCGAACCGTGGCCCCGCCTCCAGCACCACGACCTCGTGTTCATCCGCGAGGCTGTCGGCGACCAGCCCGCCTGCGGGCCCGGCCCCGATCACGCACACGTCGGCGTTGGGCACCGGTGACCGGTCACGCTCCTGTCCCCGGTTTGCGCTCTCCGTCATTGTGGCCCTCGCTGATACGTGTCGGTCCCCCCTGGGTGTCCCTGCGGGTTCTCGATCCCCACCAGTTCGCCGCCAGTCGGCGACGCGTACAGCGCCAGCAGGAGGTCGTTGACGAGGTAGTACCTGACGCGCTCGGCCACGGTCCCCTCGGGGTCCTCCTCGGCGGTATCCGTCCCCAGTTCCCGTAGCACCCGATCCCGCGTGTTGTCGTCCAGATTGACGTACTGCTCGCCGTGCCACTGCTGTGCGTGATCGTCCACCGTCGCGACTGCCTCACGAACGCCGTCACTGTGACCCTCCCGCGACAGGCGCGCACTCAGAAACTCCGAGACGAACTCATCGACGCCCGTCACTGCCGAGGGGTACAGCACTTCCGCCACGGCGACCGCGACGGCTTCGACGTGGGCGTCGTCGGGGAGCTCGGCTTCGGGCGGGCCCTCGGACCCGGAGTCGCCGACCTGTGAGATGCCGACGGCTCCGGCGCCGATTCCCAGGGCGGCCAGCGCCGCGACCGCGTCCCGCCTCGACAGCTCCATTGTCGGCCGAGTTAGGCAAACCTAAAACTTATATCCGTCGGAGCGAGCCCGACCAGGTATGGAGAGTGGCGGAGGCGAGTCCAGGATCGCCGGCTACAGAGGCTGCTTCCGGATGAAAGATACTTACCCCGGGCTTGCCTATATATGATCGATGGACCTGTTCCGATCGAACGAGCTGCTGGGGATCGCCGGGGAGACGCTGGATTTCATCCTGCGCGCCTCCGAAGACACTCACCCGAACGAGTACATGGGGTTTCTCCGCGCGACGGACGGGGCCCACCTCGACCTCGACAGGGACGGGCAGGTGATCACGGACGTGCTGGTCATCCCCGGAACGGAATCGAGCCCGACCAGCGCGACAGTCCAGGAGTTCATGCGGCCGAACAACGTCCAGTCCGTCGGGTCGGTCCACTCCCACCCCAGCGGCGTGCTCCGGCCGAGCAACGCCGATCTGGGCACGTTCGGCCAGGGCGACGTCCACATCATCGTCGGCGCCCCCTACGGCTGGACCGACTGGCAGGCGTTCGACAACGACGGCTCGCCGGTCGAGCTGGACGTGATCGACGTCGAACTCCCCGACGACGAGTTTTTCGAAGCCACCCGGGAGGCGCTGGGCGAGGATGTGCCGGCGACGGCCGATCTTGACGGCCGGGACACAGCACGAGAGGAACCGGACGAGCGGGAGAGAGGCGGCGGGTTCCTCTCGTGGCTGCTGCGCTGAGCGGCGGGCCCCACTGGGACGCTATTCGGCCGACTGGCCTTCTGACATCTCCCGGTCGCGTTCGAGTTCGCGGTCGATCTCGTCTCTGACGTTCGCGAACGATTCGACTGTCAGGACGTTCCCCCCGCCGGGATCGACCACCACGACTTCTTCACCCTCCTCGATCTCGCCGTCGACGCTCCGGGCCTGGTAGTAAGGGTTGAACCCGCCTTCGTTCACCTTGACCTCCCCACTCGTGGGGGTCACGCGCTCGGTCACCCGGCCCGTCTGCCCGCGGAGTGAGGAGGAGTCTTTGGTCTGTCCTTCGCCCGTTCCACCCCAGATGTCCATCCGGCGGTAGGCGAACAACGTCGCTGCCGCCGAGGCGATCACGACGAAACACTGCGAGCGGACCTGTAACGGGGAGGAGGTACCCCACGAGGCCAGCCGCGAACAGGGCGACCCCGACGACGAAGAAGTGGGCACCTGGTGCGAACGCCTCCGCGATGATCAGGCCTGCTCCCACGAGTACCAGAAACAGTGGAAGATTACCCAGCACGAGGTCCAGTACCATACTGGAACTTACGATGGAGAACAGATAACAGTTCGGGGTTGATTTCTGCGGCGGCCCCCACAGCGTCTGTCATCCGTCCCGGCATCGCGTGGATCTCACATCGATTACCAGTAGGGGGTCCGTTTCCGCCGGCGCCAGGGTCGTCCGGCTGCCGCGAACGTGACGAGCGTGACCAGGACGATTCCCAGCGAGAGGGCGGCTGCGAACTGCCAGTCCGAGCCAGTAAACAGGTCGTTTTCCGTCAGGAAGTTCGCCAGGATGCCGCCGACCGCCCCCGCAACGAGCACGACTGCGAGGCCGCTTCCAATCCGGGTGAGCATAGTGGGGCTATCGAACGCGAGGAATAATAAACGCCAAGGATCCAGGCAGCGGACGGGGAGGTATGACTACAGTAGTGGTGCTGGCCGAGCCGCCGGTGGCGGGCGAGACGCTGCCGGAACTGCACGACGCGCTCTCGGCGGCGGGAGCCAACTCGCTGTACGCCGCGATGCTCGCCGACGTTTGCGAGACGCTCCAGCACGGTGAGGCCGAAGTGGTGGTCAATTATCCGCCCGTGGACGAGGTCCCGGACGGCGTCGACCCCGAGGAGGCGCTCCGGGACGTGCTCGACCCTGCCGTGCCATCACCGGAGGACCTGCGCTACGAGGTGCAGGTGGGCACGGGCACGGCGGCGCGGGTCGGCAACGCTGTGACGCACCTACTCGAAACCGAGGGCTCGGAGACGGCCGGCGTCGTCGCGCCTACGGCGCCGTTCCTGCGACGTGAGCACGTCGGCAGCGCGGCGATGAAACTCCGGTCGAGCGACGTGGTGGTCGGGCCGGCGACCGACGGCCGGATCACCTTCGCCGCGGTCCGCGAGCCGATCGACTTCACCGACGTGTTCGCGCCGCCGGCCGTCGAGACTGTGACGGATCGCGCCGTCGACGCGGGTCACGACGTCGACTTCCTGGCGCTCCTTCCGCGAGTCGAGCGACCGTCGGATCTCGCGACCGCTCTCCCGCTGTTGGGAGCCAGGCAGTCGGCCGGTCGCCTCGTCCCTGCCCGGACGGCCGGCGTTCTCGCCGACCTCGACGTGCCGACGGAGCTCCACTCGGAGACGGGGCCAGCCTGATCGGCCCCGTCTCATACTGGTGGCTGTACGTACGTGAAAACTCGAATTCAAACTCCCGTTCACAGACCTGCCGAGTTTCCCACACGGACAGTTAAGTGACAGGCCGCCCTACGTCGATGTAGGAATCACTCGGAACGGAGCGGATTCCGAACCGTCCTCCGGATGTAGACGGAACCGAGAGCCGAGCGATGACGGACGGGACACCCTGGAAGGGGATCGAGGCAGTACTGTTCGACCTCGACCACACGCTTGTGGAGTACAGACGGACGTCGGGCGAACTGCTCGCGGCGAGTTTCGAGGCGTGCGACCTCGAACCGCTGTTCCCCGTGGGAGCGTACTACGAGCGGTTCGACGACCTCCGGGAAGAGCACGACTCGATCGAGGCGCTCCGGGCGGCCTGTTTCGCGGAGTTGGCAGCCGAGCGCGGCCACGACCCGGACCTGGGACGGCAGGTGGCGGCTGCGTACTCGGAGATGCGCGACCAGACGAACGTCGCGTTCGTCGACGGGGCCCGGACGGTGCTGGTGTACGCCGGCGAGGAGGTGCCGGCGAAGCCGGCCATCGCCCCGTTCGAGCGCGCGCTGGATCGCCTCGACGCCGAGCCGGAGTCGACGATCCACGTCGGCGATTCGCTGTCCAGCGACGTCGCCGGCGCGAACGCCGCCGGGCTGCGCTCCGTCTGGCTGGCCGACACTGACAATCCGACCGGCGCTGACGGCGCTGCCGAACACGCGCCGGCACACCGGATCAACGCCATCGACGAGTTGCTTCCGCTGCTGGGCGTGGAGTAGTCCCTTGCGTCCGCCGCAGCAGGGTGGCACACACTGCCGGTGTCACCGGGGATTTACTACGTCGGGTCGTAGGCACGGTCAGTGAAGGGGAACATCCTCGAGACGATCGGCTCGCCGCTGGTCGAGGTCAGCTCCCCGGCGGGGACGACTATCGCCGCGAAAGTCGAGTCGTTCAACCCCGGCGGCTCGGCGAAGGACCGGCCGGCGCGAGCGATGGTCGAGGCGGCCGAAGCAGAGAGGGCGCTCGAACCCGGCGACACCATCGTCGAGGCCACGAGCGGCAACACCGGGATCGGGCTGGCGATGGTCGGCGCCGCGAAAGGGTACGACGTCCGGCTGGTGATGCCGGAGGGCCGCTCCGCCGAGCGCCAGCAGATCATGCGGGCCTATGGCGCCGATCTAGAGCTGATCGACGGTACCATCAGCGACGCACGCGACCGCGTCCGGGACCTCGCTTCACAGTCGGATTACGTCGGGATGAAGCAGTTCGAGAACCCGGCCAACCCCGACTCGCACTACCGGGCGACCGGTCCCGAGATCCTCGACCAAATCGGCGACCGGACCGTCGACGCGCTCGTGGCCGGCATCGGCACCGGCGGCACGATCAGCGGGGTTGGCAGGGGATGGGGCCGGGGTTCGTCAGCGAGAATCTCGACCGGGAGCTGCTCGACGGCGTCGAGACCGTCCCACTCCCGGAGGCGGAGGCGGAGTGTCGCCGCCTCGCCCGCGAGGAGGGGATCTTCGTCGGGCAGTCCTCCGGCGGGTCGAACCTCGCCGCCAAGCGCGTCGCCCGCCGCCTGCGCGACGACGGCGATGGCGAGGAGCCGTTCGTGATCACCGTCTTCTGGGACTCCGGCGAACGGTACGTCTCGACCGGGATGTTCGAGGATCCGGAGTGATTGGAAACGAGAGTCTCTGGAGCCAGCTGCTCGCGACGGCGATCCGTGGGCCGGCCACGGGGACGGAGCTGGCACTCGTCGGCTCCACCACGTCGACCTGGGACGCCTGGCTCGAACACTACCCAGGTTGAGTTAGGGGCAAAAATACTTGCACTGCCGGGACTGAGTACCGACAATGGAAGGCAGCGAGGCGTCGGATGCCCGGACGGAGCTACTCCGGAGCAAGCGCAACGCGACCCGGTACCAGATCCTCGTCCAGATCGCGGAGCGCCAGCCGGCAGTGAGCCAGCAGGAGATCGCCGGGGCGATCGACATCACCGCCCAGGCGGTGAGCAACTACCTCCAGGAGCTGATCGAGGCGGGCCACGTCGAGAAACACGGCCGCGGCCGCTACGAGATCACCAAGGAGGGCGTCGACTGGCTCATCTCCCGGACAGACAACCTCCGTTCGTTCGTCGACCACGTCTCCGAGGAGGTGATCGGCCAGGTCGACGTCGAGAGCGCCATCGCGGCCGGCGGCGTGACCGAGGGCCAGCGCGTCTCCCTCGCGATGCGCAACGGATACCTGCACGCGCTCCCCAAAGAAGACACCGGCGCGACAGCCGTCGCGGTCACCGACGCCGCAACTGGGCAGGAAGTTGGCCTCACCGATTTCGAGGGCGTCGTCGACTACGACCTCGGGACGGTCACCGTGCTCTCGGTCCCGTCGATCCGCAACGGCGGGAGCGCTGCCGTCGAACCCGACGTCGTTGCGCGGTATACCGGCGACCAGGACTTGATCGCTGTCGCCGGCGCGGAGGCGCTCGCGGCCGCCCGCCGCTGCGAACTCGAGCCCGACGTCCGCTTTGGCACCCCGGAAGCGGTCCGCGAGGCCGCGACAAAAGGGCTCGACGTCCTCCTGCTGGTTGTGACCGGCCAGCTCTCCATACACACCGACACGCTCCGGGACGGCAACATCAGCTACGAAGTGATCGACGCAACTGACGAGTGATCGCGGCCATGACGCTCCAGTTCGGACCTGTCGGCGTGCCCGCGGCCACGCTCGCCGTCGCCGTTGCTCTTTCCCTCGACGGCATCTGGGGTGAACCCCCAGCGAGCGTCCACCCCGTCGCGCTTTTCGGTCGCCTCGTCGGTCGGGTCGATCGGCAGTACGCGCGACCGGGCCCCGCCGGGGTCGCGATCGCGGCCCTCCTGCCAGTGGGGTTCGCGGTTGCCCTCGCGGCGCCGACCGAGGCAGCCCTGGCGCTGCACCCGTTTGCCGGTGCGATCGTCGGGGGCACCGCGCTGTTCGTGACGCTGAGCTTGCGGCTGCTCCTGTCGGAGGGGCAATCAGTGATCGGACTGACCGAGAGTGATCCCGTGGAGGCCCGGACTGCGATCAGATCGCTCGTCGGGCGGGACACTGCCGACCTCACGCCGGCGGAGCTCCGCAGCGGCGCCGTCGAGAGCCTTGCGGAGAACCTCGCCGACGGCCTGGTCGCGCCGCTGTTCGGGTTTCTGATCGGCGCGCTCGTCTCTCTCCCGGTCGCCGTCGCCGCCGCGGCCTGGATCAAGGGAGTAAACACGCTGGACTCGATGCTCGGCTACCCCATCAAACCGGTCGGGCGCGCGAGCGCACGCCTGGACGATGCCGTGATGTGGCTACCGGCGCGGGCGAGCGCACTGCTGCTCGCTCTCGCCGCCCGCACACCCAGCGCGCTTGCTCGGGCCTGTCGGTGATGCGCGACACGACCGTCGGCGTCGGTGCTTTCCTCCTGATCACCCTCGCGGTCGCCGGACTCACGCTCGCGGGCCTCGCACTGGCCGGGGAGGTGTCGACGGCGAGCATTATCATTGAAGGGGGTTCCTTCGAAGGAATCGAATCTGCGGTCACAGCGCTCGGCGTCGTCGTCGCGGCGGAGGTCGGTGCCAAACTCGTGATGGTCCTCCTGGTGTGTGCCGGGACGGCGACCCACGAGGGGATGGCCGCAGAACTGCTGGGGGAGGCGGGTCCGCGGGACGCTGTCCTCCCGGCGCTGCTCGCGCTCCCTGCCGGTGCACTGACCTGGCCGCATCCGGCTGCGGCGGTCGCGCTGGCCGGCGCCCTCCTCGGGGCGGTCCCCGTCTGGCTCTGGTCGACACGGAATCTCGGTGGTCTGAGCGGTGACGTGATCGGCGCGAGCAACGAGATCGCCCGACTTGCCGGGCTCCACGCGGGGGTGATCGCATGGACGGTCTGGTGATGTGTGGCGGCCGCGGCACCCGCCTCGACGCCACTGTCGAGAAGCCACTGTTCGAAATCGCGGGCACTCCGATGATCGAGCACGTCTACGACGCACTCGCGGGGAGCGACCTCGGTACGGTGTACACAGCCCCGTCACCACAGACGCCGGACACCCGCGAGTTCCTGAACTCCCGAGCGATCCCCTATCTCGGGACACCGGGAGAGGGGTACGTCGCTGATCTCGACGCCGCACTCTCCGAACTGGACGGGCCCGTGCTGACTGCCGCCGCCGACCTGCCGTTGCTCTCGCCGGACCCCGTCGATCGCATCCTCGCCCGGCACGATCGCGGCTCCCTCGCGGTCGCCGTCCCGGCGGCGCTCAAGAAGGCCCTCGGCGTCAGCTACGACCACTCGTTCGATCACAGGGGCCAGGAGGTGGTGCCGGCAGGGATCAACGTGGTCGGCGACGCGGAGGAGGAGACCACGGTTGTCTCCCACGACGCACGCTTCGCCGTGAACGTGAACCGCCGCTCCGACGCCCGGATCGCGGAGATTTTGATACCCACGAGGGAAGAAAAATCTTCGGGGTCCGATGGAAGGGATCAGCCGTGATCGGAAGTCGGTGCCGGGAGGTGGTCAGCTGTGGATCCTGAATCCATCGATAGCGTGGCGCCGGTCACGCACGGCAGCAGCGACGACCCCGACCTGCTGGATTTCAGTGCGAACACCAACCCGGTGATTCCGGAGGGAGTGGAGAACGTATACCGGGACGCCGTCGAGGCCTCGACACGTGCTGAGTTCCCGTCTATCGAGCAGTTTCGGAGAGTAGCTGCCGCGGCCGTCGACTGTGACCCGACGGCTATCGTCCCGACGTGGGGCGGCATCGAGGCGATCCGGCTCGCGGTCGCGCTGACGGTCACACCCGGCGACTCCGTGCTCGTGCCGGCACCGAGTTTCGGCGAGTACGCCCGCGAGGTCGAACTCCAGGGCGGGACGCCGACGTTCGCGCCGGCCGAGGGGATCGTCGACGAGGATCCCGCGGACCACGCCCTGGTGATCGTCTGCCAGCCGAACAACCCGACCGGGCGAGCCGTCGACGCCGACCGTCTCCAGTCGTTTGCCGCCCGGTGCCGGGCGGCCGACACGCCGCTGTTGATCGACGAAGCGTTCCTGGACTTCACCGGCCGTGACTCCCTGGCGGGGGTCCCGGGCGTGATCGTCGCTCGCTCGCTGACCAAGATGTACGGTCTGCCAGGTCTGCGGGTCGGCGACGCCGTCGCAACGGGGACTCTCGGAGAACGGCTGCGAACGGCGAGCCAGCCCGGGGCCATCTCGCCACCCGCGCTAGCCGTCGGCACGCACTGCCTGCAGCAGGAGGAATTCGTCGCCGAGACGACGCGTCGAGTGCGGTCTGAACGCGAACGGATCCGGGAAGAACTCTCCGAGCAGTTCGACGTGTACCCCTCAGAGGCCCCGTTTCTGCTGCTGGACGTGGGTGAGCGTGACGTCGACGGCCTGCTCGCGCGGGCACGCGAGCGAGGGCTCGCACTCAGGGACGCGCGGACGTTCCGGCGGTTGGACTCGCACGTCCGCATCGCTGTTCGTCTTCCTGAGGAGAACGACCGACTGCTGGAGGCCCTGAGTGATGTTTGAGGCGACCGTCAGCGAAGGCGTGCTGTGCGTCCGCCGGCCCCGAACCCGCTGGCTCTCGACCGGGTGGAACGGCGGTTTCAGCGAGGGGAGCGCTGCCTACAACGTCTCCGTCCCCGAGGGCTGGCCCGAGGTCGACCTCGCGGTCTACACCCGGGAGCGGCGCCGCAAGGCCGGCTTCGGGGATCCGGGCCCGACGCTGCTCACGGGCGTCGCCCTCGAACACGCCCGCTGTGCGCGCCTGGACTCGGTTGCGGTGTTCGCCACGGCAGGGCTGTCCAATCCCGCACCGCTCCCGATGAATCCGACCGGTGGAGACGGGACGGGTGACTCGTCGGCGCCTGGAGAGGAGTCACCGAGGTCGGAGGACGACTCACTGCCGGAGCCGGGCACGGTGAACCTGCTCGTCGGCACGGACCGGGCGCTCGACGACGCCGCGATGGCCAACCTCGTCGCGGTCGCCGCGGAGGCGAAAGCCGCGACGCTGCTCGCCGAGACCGGCTTCCCGGGGACGACCACCGACGCGGTCGTCGTCGGCTGTGACCCGGACGGGGAGCCGGCGGCGTTCTCCGGGAGTGCGACGGCCATCGGCGAGGCGGCGCGAGTCTGCGTGCGCGATGCGGTCCGGGCGAGTCTCCAGTCGCGCTATCCCGACAAGTCGTTTCCCGAATCTGTCGAGGCCGCCGAGCACGGGAGCCGGGTCGACCGCGAGTCGACAGTCTCACCGGTCCGGGGCGACGAGAGTGAGCCATGAGCGAGTATACCCACGCGAGCGATGAGAGCGACGAAACTCGTGTCGACGGCGGAACTGACGGGGCGGAGGCAGAGCCGCTCGAACCGCAGCCGATCGAACCGGCCGCACCCGAGGAGTTCGGGCTGGTCCAGGCCTGGTGGGGCGACGGCAAGGGCAAGACGACCGCGGCGCTGGGGATGGGGTTCCGGGCCGCGGGTCACGGCTACCGCGTCCACATGCTCCAGTTCCTGAAGGGCGGCACCGCCAGCGTCGAGGACGTCCGCGGCGAGTACAACGCCGTCGCGCAGTTCCCCGGCTTCAGCTACGAGAACTCGGGCCACTACGGCTGGCACAGGCTCCCCGACGGCTCCGACGACGAGCGCCACGAGGCGAACGCCCGTGCCGGCTTCGAGCGGGCCGAGGAGCTGGTCGAAGCCGCCGACAAGGCCGATCTCTCCGGCCCGCTCGCACTCGACGGGCCGCCCGAAGACGGCTGTCACATGCTGATCCTCGACGAGATCCTCTACGCGCTGGGCCGGGGGCTCGTGAGCGCCAAGGAACTGATCGAACTGATCGAGGCGAAGCCGGAGGACCTCGAACTCGTGTTGACCGGCGGGCACGACGAGCCCGCCGCCATCGTGGAGCACGCCGACCTGGTGACCGAGGTCAGCAAGGGGAAACACCCGATCGACGCCGGACAGCCCGCGCGGAAGGGCACCGAATTTTAGCGAGTCGCCGCGGGCCTACTCCTCGATCTGGATGCCGGGCCGGCCGGACGTCGCCTTCGCCGCGAGGTCCTCGGGCGCCTCGCCGGGCTCGGAGACGACCACCTCGGCGTCGAACTCGCGTTCGAGCAGCCAGACCGCGCGCGTCAGCGCCTCGTACTCGCGCTCGGGCGGGAGCTGTTCGTCCAGGTGGCCCTCGCCGGCGAGGGCCTTCGCGTAGTCGGCGGCGGCCTCGCCGTGGCGCTGGAGCCGCTCGTCGCCCATCAGCTGGCCGACGACGTTTCCGTCGAGGTCGCGGGCCTGCTGGCGGGCGTAGTGCTTCCACTCGGGGGCGACCGCGATCTCGATCAGCGACGGGTCCTCGATGCCCGCCACGCCGACGATGTCCCGGACGTCCTCGCGGGTGTTCTCGACGAGCAGGCGCGCAGTCTCGTAGCCTGCCGGCTCGTCCGCCTCGGGCCAGTCAGCCTCGGCGATCAGGCCGTCGTGGCCGAGGTGGTCCCACAGCTCCTCGGCGACGTGGGGCGCAACCGGCGCGAGCAGCCGCGAGACGGTCGACAGCCCGCGCTCGAACGTCCCCCCGTCGGGCTCGGTGTAGTCGACGTAGCGGCGCAGCAGCGACACCAGCTCGCGGATCGCCTGCAGCGCGTGGTTGAAGCGGAACGCCTCGAACTCCTCGGTCGCCGTGGCGGCCGTCGCCGTGATCTCACGGGCGACGTACTCGTCGATGGTGCCGCCGTCGCCGGCCGCGGCGGCGTCGCGGGTGTCGATCGCCCCCTCTGCGTACCGAGCGACCAGGTCGTGGACGTTCTGCAGGAACGCGTGGGCGGACTCGGCGCCCTCTTCGGTCCAGTCCAGCGCCTTCTCGGGCTGTGCGGCGTTCAGCATGAACAGCCGGCCGGTGTCGGCGCCGAACCGCTCGACGAACGGCGCCGGCGAGACGACGTTGCCCGACGAGGAGCTCATCGCCTCCCCGTCCTTGCGGACCATCCCCTGTGTGAGCAGGTTCTCGAACGGCTCGCGGACCCCGTCGAGCATCTCCAGGTCGTCGAGCACCTTCGTGAAAAAGCGCGAGTAGATCAGGTGCATCGTCGCGTGCTCGATGCCGCCGACGTACTGGTCGACCGGCATCCAGTCGGTGGCCTGCTCGCTGTCGAACGGCGCGTCATCGAGGTCCGGCGAGATGAAGCGCAGGAAGTACCACGACGAGTCGACGAACGTGTCCATCGTGTCGGTCTCGCGCTGGGCCGGCCTGCCGCAGTCCGGACAGGTCGTCGTCTTCCACTCCTGGGCCGCGTCCAGCGGGTTGCCAGTCGTCCGGATGAACTCCGGCAGTTCGATCGGCAGATCCTCCTCGGGCACCGGGATGTAGCCACAGTCCGGGCACTCCACGAACGGGATCGGCGTCCCCCAGTAGCGCTGGCGGGAGATACACCAGTCACGGAGGCTGAACTCCGTCCGGTGCTCGCCGTCGAACGCCTCGACGAACCGATCGCGGGCCTCGGCGCTATCTAGCCCGTCGAACTCGCCGCTGTCGACCAGCACGCCGTCGGACTCGTCGCTGTTGACCAGCACGCCGTCGGACTCACTTCGCTCGTCCGATGAACCCTCGATCTCCCCGAGATCGAGGACGCCGTCCTCGGTGTAGGCTGCCTCCTGGACGTCGACCTCCTCGGGATCGACCGCTGTGTTCCCGGCCGGCTCGACAACCTGCTGGATCGGGATGTCGTGCTCCTCGGCGAACGCGTGGTCGCGGTCGTCGTGGGCGGGGACGGCGTACAGGGCGCCGGTGCCAATGTCCTCGAGTACGTAGTCCGCGACGTAGACGGGGATCTCCTCGTCGGTCGCGGGATTGGTCGCGTACTCGTCGGTGAACACGCCCGAGGTCTCGTCGATCTCCTCCTCGTCGGCGTGCTCGACGCGGTGGATGTACTCGGCGATGTCGTCGTCCTCAGCAGCGAGTTCCTGTGCGACCTCGTGACCGGGCGAGAGTGCGAAAAACGTCGCGCCGTGGATGGTGTCGAGCCGGGTCGTGAAGATGTCGACGCTGTCGCCGGTCGTCAGCTCGAACTCGACGGAGGTGCCCTCCTGCTTGCCGATCCAGTTGTGCTGCATCTCCCGGACGTTGTCCGGCCAGCCGTCCATCTCGTCGAGTTCGTCGTACAGTTCGTCGGCGTAGTCGGTGATCGTGAAAAACCACTGTTCGAGTTCGCGGTGCTCGATGGCGGTGTCACACCGCCAACAGATCTCGACGCCACCTTCGGTGTTGACGTTCTCGTCGGCCAGCACCGTCTCGCAGCTGGGACACCAGTTGAGTTCCGTTTCTTTTCGCTCAACCAGCCCTGCCTCGTAGAACTCCTGGAACAGCCACTGGTTCCACCGGAAGTACTCCGGCTCGCAGGTCGTGACCTCCCGCTGCCAGTCGAACCCCAGGCCCATCACGTTCATCTGGTCTTTCATTGCGGCGATGCAGTCCATCGTCCACCCGCGGGGGTCGACGTCGCGCTCGTTGGCAGCGTTCTCCGCGGGGAGCCCGAACGAGTCCCAGCCCATCGGGTGCAACACTGCCTCGCCCTGCATCCGCTTGTAGCGGGCGAACGCGTCGGTGATCGCGTAGTTGCGGACGTGGCCCATGTGCATCTCGCCCGACGGGTAGGGGAACATCGCGAGGACGTAGCTGGGGTCCTCGGCCCCGTCTTCGATGTGGAACACCTCCTCGTCGTCCCACCGCTGTTGCCACCGCGGCTCGATCTCCGCCGGATCGAACCGTCGCTCCTCCTGATCCGTCGCGTCGGCTCTACTCATACTTCTCCCTGGGACGTGCCCGGATTTCTATCTTTTGACAGCGCCGCCACAGCCGTGCCGGCTACTCAAGCTCCGCAACGGCCGAGACGCCGGTAATCTCGAAGCGGGCACCGCCCGCGTTGCTCTCCGTGACCTGGATCTCCCAGCCGTGGGCCTCGACGACGTTCTGGACGATCCCCAGCCCGAAGCCCGTCCCGTCCTCGCTGGTCGTGTACCCCGAGTCAAACACCTGCTCGCGCTCCTCGGCCGGGATGCCGGGGCCGTCGTCGGCGGCGTAGAAACCCTCATCGAGGTCGCCGACTGTGACGGTCACGTCGCTCCCGCCGGCACCCGGATCGTCAGCCGGAGGCTGTCGGCTCGTGGAACCGTGTTCCACGGCGTTGCGAAACAGGTTCTCGAACAGCTGCTGGAGGCGGTCCGGGTCGGCGCTGATCGTCGCCGTGGTGGTGACAGAAAGCGTCGCGTCGCCAGTGTCGACCGTCTCCCAGGCCCGCCGTGCGACCGCCGCCAGCTCGACCGGCTCCACGCCGCCGATGGTCTCGCCGGCACGGGCCAGCCCGAGGAGCTCCTCAATCAGCGTCTCCATTCTGTCGTGCGATCGCTCGACGGCCTCGAGATGCTCCCTGCGGTCGTTGGTGTCGTCGATCGCCAGTGCCATTTCGAGTCGGCCCTGGGCCACGTTCAGCGGGTTCCGGAGGTCGTGCCCGACGATGCTGGCGAACTCCTCGAGCCTGTCGTTCTTCCGTTTCAGCTCCCGCTCGCGTTCGATCCGGTCGAGCGCGCTCCGCGTGTGGCTCAACAGCAGTTCGGCGAACTCGACGTCGTCGTCGTCGAAGGCGGCGCGCTCGGTCCGCACCGCCTGGAACACCCCGTGGTCACCGATCGGGACGCTGATCCCCGAACGGTAGTGCTCTTTCGCCGGATCCGTGTCCTCGTCCGCCGCGGCGTCGTCGACGATATACGACTCCCGCGTCTGATAAGTCTTGCCCGCCAGCCCCAGTTCGATCCGCATCGGGCGGCTGCCGTCGGGGAGCATCTCCGAAGAGGTCGCTCTCGGGACGAGCCACTCGCCTTCGCGGATCACCACAGTACAGAGGTCCATGTTGAGAATCTCGGTTGCAGCCTCGACGGTCTGGCCACAGATCCCCTCGACGCTGTCCTCGGCCTGGATCGCCGGCGCGACCCGGTGGAGCGCGTGAAGCACCGTCTGGCGCTGCTTGCGGGCGGTGATGTCCTGGATCGACCCACGGACACTGACGACCTCGCCGTCGACCGTCTCCGGGGAGCCACGACTCCGGATCCAGCGTCGCTCGCCGTCGTCGTCGATCAGCCGCAGCTCGAGGTCGTACGGTTCCTGCGCCTCGATCGCGCGCTCAAACGCCGCTCGGATCGTCGGCTGATCGTCCGGGTGGTAGTACTCCTGGAACTTCTCCGGAGACAGGTCCGCCCCGGGGTCGAGCCCATGGATGCGCAACACCTCGTCGGTCACGTACGATGTGTCTTCCCGCACGTTGTACTCCCAGACGCCGATGTTCGCGACTTCCTCCGCCTCCGTCAGCAGGTCCAGCTGCTGCTCCAGCGCCTGTTCCGTCCGGTACCCCTCGACGGCGTTGCGGATCCGGTTGAGCAGCAGCTCGTACTGCTCGGTCCCGCCCCGCTTCTGCAGGTAGTCGGTCACACCCGCCGAGATCGCCTCGCTCGCCACCGTCTCGCTGCCTTTCCCGGTGAACAGGACGAACGGGAGATCCGGATACACTGCCCGCACCTGTTCGAGGAACTCGATCCCGTTCGCCCCTGGTATATCGTAATCGCTAACGACGGCGTCGTACCGCTCGTCGCCGAGCATGTCGAGGCCGTCGCTCGCATTCGTCGCTGTCTCGACTGTCACCTGCTCGTCCTCGCGTTCGAGCACTGTCGTGGTCAACTTCCCGAAGTCCGGGTCGTCGTCCACGTGCAGCACTCGAATCCCGCGCTCCATACCAGTTGTATTCGACTTGGTGAGTATAGTGTTTGGGCCGCTGACCGGTCCCGAGTCGTCCGGCCAGCGACACCTCTTTGCCGCGCCTCCTGAAAGAGGCGGGTATGGAAGCGAAGCGGGAGCTGACGAGCGTCGACATCGCGGCCCTCGCGGGCGAGCTTGGCGCCTACGAGGGCGCCCGCCTGGAGAAGGCGTACCTGTACGACGACGGGTTCGTCCGGCTGAAGCTGCGCGACTACGACCGCGGCCGCCTCGAGCTGTTGATCGACACCAGCGACACCAAACACGTCCGGCTCGCCGAGCCCGAACACGTCCCGCCGGCACCCGAGCGGCCGCCGAACTTCGCGATGATGCTGCGCAACCGCATGGAGGGTGCCACCCTCTCGGGCGTCGAGCAGTTCGAGTTCGATCGCATCCTCCAGCTATCCTTCGAGCGCGACGACGGCCACACCACGCTCGTCGCGGAGCTGTTCGGCGACGGCAACCTCGCCGTGCTGGACGGCGCCGGCGAGGTGATCGACTGCCTGCAGACGGTCCGGCTCAAGTCCCGCACCGTCGCGCCGGGGGCACCTTACGAGTTCCCCGACGCCCGGTTCAATCCGCTGTCGGTCGACCGCGAGGGGTTCGCGGCCAGGCTCCGCCAGTCCGACACCGACGTCGTCCGGACGCTCGCAACGCAGCTGAACTTCGGCGGGCTCTGGGCCGAGGAGCTGTGTACCCGCGCCGGCGTCGAGAAGACCCTCGACATCGAGGAACTCGGAGACGACGACGTCGACCGCCTGTACGAGACCGTCGGCGACCTCGCCGACCGCCTGCGCGCCGGCGACCTCGATCCGCGGGTGTACCGCGAGGACGACCGCCGGGTCGACGTCACGCCCGTGCCGCTGGAGGAGCACGCTGCCCTCGACGCCGACCGGTTCGATGCGTTCACTGCCGCGCTCGACGACTACTTCACGCACTTCGAGACGGACGCCGACGAGGAGCCGGTCGACAGCGGGCCGGACAGGCCGGACTTCGAGGCCGAGATCGAGAAGAAACAGCGGATCATCGAACAGCAGGAGGGTGCCATCGAGTCCTTCGACGAGCAGGCCGAGGCCGAGCGCGAAAAGGCCGAACTGCTGTACGCCAACTACGACCTCGTCGACGAGGTGCTGTCGACGATCCGCGGCGCCCGCGACGAGGGGGTCGGTTGGGACGCGATCGCCGAGCGGTTCGAACAGGGCGCCGAACAGGGGATCGCCGAGGCGGAGGCCGTCCAGTCGGTCGACGGCAGCGAGGGGACGGTCACCCTCCGGATCGACGACCACGACGTCACGCTTGACGTCTTCGAGGGCGTCGAACGCAACGCCGACCTCCTCTACCAGGAGGCAAAGCGGGTCGAAGAGAAAAAAGAGGGCGCCAAGGCAGCCATCGAGAACACCCGCGCGGAACTCGAGGAGATCAAAGAGCGCCGCGAGGAGTGGGAAGCACGCGACCGAAACGGCGACGACGGGAAGGGCGGCGACGACGAGGACGAGGAAGCGAAAGACATCGACTGGCTCGCACGCGCGTCGATCCCGATCCGCAAATCCGAGGAGTGGTACGAGCGGTTCCGGTGGTTCCACACCAGCGACGGCTTCCTGGTGATCGGCGGGCGCAACGCCGACGGGAACGAGGAGATCGTCAAGAAGTACCTCGACCGCGGCGACCGGTTCCTGCACGCCCAGGCCCACGGCGGCCCGGCCACTGTGCTGAAGGCGACCGGACCCAGCGAGTCCTACGACGACGACGTCGAAATTCCACAGACCTCGCTGCAAGAGGCCGCGCAGTTCGCGGTCTCATACTCCTCGGTCTGGAAGGACAGCAAGTACGCCGGCGACGTGTACGTGGTCGACGACGACCAGGTGTCGAAGACGCCCGAGAGCGGCGAATATCTGGAGAAGGGCGGCTTCGCAATCCGCGGGGACCGCACGTACTTCGACGACATAGCCGTCGGCGTCGCGGTCGGCATCACCTGCGAGCCGGAGACGCGGGTGATCGGTGGCCCGCCGTCGGCGATCGACCCCCGCGCCGAGACCACGATCGCGGTCGAACCCGGGAAGTTCGCCCAGGGTGACGTGGCCAAGCGGTGCTACCGTGAGTTCCGCGGGCGGTTCGCCGACGAGTCGTTCGTCCGGAAAGTCGCCAGCCCCGACCTGATCCAGGAGTTCCTGCCGCCGGGGACGAGCACCATCTCCGAGTGATACTGGTGGCTGTAATTCTTTTACTCACCAGTCTCTGCTCTCTGCGGAGACAGACCCGTTCCGCCTGGATTCTCAATTCGAGTTTTCACGTCCTTACAGCCACCAGTATCACTTGAGGCGGAGACGACAGCGAACGTACATTGGGACCCCGAAGTCGCAATTGTCGCCCCATAGACAGGTTGTATCTCGGTTCGGACGTCACCCCGAGAACAGATGTCTTTACGGGAACGCCGATACAATCCGGGCTGACACGACTGGTAGACGACGTTGCTGGCGCCTACACGAGGCCTTTACCCTGGAGTTCGCGGGCGATGATGTTCTTCTGGATCTCGGTGGTGCCCTCGTAGATCTGGGTGATCTTCGCGTCGCGGTAGAGGCGTTCGACATCGAAGTCGTCGACGTAGCCGGCACCGCCGTGGATCTGGACCGCCTCGTCGGCGACGTCGACGGCGATCCGTGAGCCGTACTCCTTGGCCATCGACGCCAGCATCGTCAGGTCGTCGTCGTTGCCGGTGTCGTCACACCAGGCGGACTTGTAGGTGAGCAGGCGCGCGGCCTCGATCTTCGTGAACATGTCCGAGAGCTTGTGCTGGATCGCCTGGAACTCGCCGATCGACTGGCCGAACTGCTCGCGCTCCTCGGCGTACTCGAGGGCGCGCTCGGCGGCGCCGCGGGCGATGCCGACGCCCTGTGCGGCGACGGCGGTCCGCGTCTCGTCGAAGAACTGCATCTGCTGGAGGAAGCCGGCGCCGCGGTGGCCCACGAGGTTCTCCTCGGGCACGCGCACGTCGTCGAGGATCAACTCGGCGGTGTCGGAGGCCCGAATGCCCAGCTTTCCGGTGATCTTCTCGGCGGTGAACCCGTCGCGGTCAGTCTCGACGATGATCTGGGAAAAGCCGTTGTACCGTCCCTCCGCATCGGGGTCGGTCTGGCAGAGCATCACCACGTAATCGGCGACGGTGCCGTTGGTGATCCACATCTTGTTGCCGTTGATCACCCACTCGTCGCCGTCCTGGTTCGCCTCCGGCGAATCACGGCTCGGTGAGCTCTGCTCGGCGGTGTCCTTCTCGGCGCGGGTCGAAATCGAGGAGACGTCCGACCCTGCGTGGGGTTCGCTGATCGCCGCGCCGGTGATCGCCTCGCCGCGCGCGACGGGTTCGAGGAACTCCTCTTTTTGCTCCTCGCTGCCGTGGCCGACGATCGCCTCCGTTCCGAACGACGTCGAGAGGACCGACAGCCCGATCCCGGGGTCGGCGGCGAACAGCTCCTCGGTGATGATCATCATGTCCAGCGTCGAGTAGCCGGCGCCGCCGTACTCGACGGGGATCGCGGCCCCGGTTAGCCCCATCTCCGCGGCCTTGTCGACGACCTCGTGAGGGTACTTTTCCTCGCGGTCGTACTCGCTTGCAACCGGCTTGATCTCGTTTTCGGCGAACTTCCGCACCTCGTCTCTGATCTGTTTCTGTTCCGCTGAGAGCCCAAACTCCATGTGTGGGTCCAACGCGGGAACGCTGATAACCGTTTTCGCACGACTGGAACGTTTACGATAGTTTCCGGGCGCAAAAAAGACAACGTTAAAATCTCGCGCGGGTGTGGTCCCAGACGAATCATGGAACTCGATGACATCGAACGGATCACTGTTCTCGGCGCTGGAACGATGGGCCACGGGATCGCCGAAGTGGCCGCGCTCGCCGGTTACGAGGTGAATCTGCGGGACATCAACGAGGAGCTGGTGTCGGACGGCTACGAGCAGATCGAGTGGAGTCTCGACAAGCTCGCCGAAAAGGACCGGATCAGCGAGGAGGCGCGCGACGCGGCAAAGGAGAACGTCACGCCGATCGTCGACCTCGAGGAAGCCGTCGAGGACACAGATGTCGTCATCGAGGCGATCGTCGAGGAGATGTCCATCAAGCAGGAGGTCTACGAGGAACTCGACGGGTATGCGCCCGACCGGACGATCTTCGCCTCGAACACCTCCAGCCTCTCGATCACCGACCTCTCGGAGGTGACCGACCGGGCCGAACAGTTCTGCGGGATGCACTTCTTCAACCCGCCGGTCCGGATGGAGCTGGTCGAGGTCATCAGCGGTGCCCACACGAGCGAGGAGACGATGGACGTCGTCGTCGACCTCGCCGAGTCGATGGACAAGACGCCGGTCCGCGTCCGCAAGGACCGCCCGGGCTTCATCGTTAACCGGATCCTCGTCCCGCTGATGAACGAGGCCTGCTGGATCGTCGAGGAGGATGTCGCCTCCATCGCGGAGGTCGACTCCACCACCAAATACGGGATGGGCCTGCCGATGGGGTCGTTCGAACTCGGCGACCAGGTCGGCAACGACGTCTCCCTGCACGTCCTGGAGTACATGCACGACGTGCTCGGCGCGGCCTACGAGCCCTGCCCGCTGCTCGAACGCAAGGTCGACGACGAGGAACTCGGCAAGAAGACCGGGAAGGGCTTTTACGACTACGAGAACGGCGGCGTCGACATCCCGACCGACGCCATCCGCGAGGACGTCACCGGGCGCCTGCACGCCGTCCTCGCCAACGAGACAGGCAAGCTGCTCGCGGAGGACGTCGCCCCCATCGAGGACATCGACAAGGCTGTCACGCTCGGCGCGGCGTTCCCGAAGGGCCCGGGTAAGCTCTGTGACGAGGCCGGCCTCGACTCGATCGTCGCGACGCTCGAAGAACTCCAGGAGGAGGTCGACGAAAACCGCTACGCCGTCTCCGACGGCCTGCGCGAGGCCGCCGAAGATGGTGGCTTCTACGGCGGCGACGAGGAGGACGACACCGTCGAGTTCGACACTGTCCGCCTCGAGTACCCGACCGAGATGGTCGGCCACATCGTGCTCGACCGCCCCCAGCAGATGAACACCGTCAACCCCGAGATGCTCGAGGAGTTCTCGCAGGCGGTCGACCTGCTGGAGGACGACGACGGCGTCCGCTCGATCCTCGTCACCGGCGCAGGCGACCGCGCATTCAGCGCCGGCGCCGACGCGATGGGGATGGCCGGCTCCGCGAACCCGATCGACGCGATCAAGCTCTCCCGGAAGGGTCAGCAGGCCTGGGGCAAGCTCGAGGAGTCCGCGATGCCGGCGGTCGTCGGTATCGACGGCTACGCACTGGGCGGCGGCATGGAACTCGCGACCTGCGCGGACATGCGGATCGCCACCGAACGCTCGACGTTCGGCCAGCCCGAGTTCGACCTCGGCCTGCTGCCCGGCTGGGGCGGCACCCAGCGGCTTAAACACCTCATCGGCGAGAGCCGGGCCCGCGAGATCATCTTCACCGCCGACCACTACGACGCCGACACGATGCACGACTGGGGCTTTGTCAACCGTGTCGTCGGCAACGACGAACTCGAAGAGAAAGCGATCGAACTCGCCGACGACCTCGCCCGCGGCCCGCCGCTGGCGATGGAGTACACCAAGAAGGCGATGCTCGCCGGCCGCGACGACACCGACGCCGGCCTCGAAGTCGAGGCCCAGGCCTTCGGCCACCTCATCCACACCGACGACGTAATGGAGGGCATCTCCAAGCTCCAGAGCGACGAGGACCCCGAGTTCGAAGGGAAGTAAGCATCGGGTAGTAAGTCGCTCGCTGAGCGATCCGACTCTGTACTTTCTCATACTGGTGGCTGTAATTCTTTTACTCACCAGTCTCTGCTAGACAGCCAGACGTGATTCAGATACGCCATGCCGTCCCAACTCCCGTTGTTCGGGCCATGACACAGCCGATGGACTGTCCTGGCACTGGACGGAGTCACGTCTGGCTGTCTATCTGCGGAGACAGACCCGTTCCGCCTGGATTCTCAATTCGAG
>PXSQ01000031.1 GCA_003022725.1 Halobacteriales archaeon SW_7_65_23
ACCGAACACAATTGTTGTGTGCGGGAGGTACGACCTCTTCACTCCCTGTCGTACATCACGCTCCAGGGAGTTAGCAGGATTCCTCACCAAGTCAACCGATGGACGACGCGACACGCCAGGCGCTCCAGGATGCCGCGCAGGCGCTGCGGCCACGTGAATCCGGCTCGGAGCCACCCGCCTTCGTGGCTCCCACGGCACCGTTCGAGGAGCCACGAGTCGTCGGGCTCGGGCGTCCCGGCGACGGTTCCCGTGGAACGACGAGAGTCCAGCTGGGGCTGTTGCGGTATCTGATCGAGGACTGTGAGTTCCAAGTGATCGGATTCGACGGCGAGTTTGCTTCGGCACTTGCCCTCGATGCGTACGTGGCTGGTGACGTCGACGCCCGGGCGTCAGCGCTCGACCAGTTACGCAGCTCTCCGTGGGAGGGCGGTGTCGGTCACAACTTCCTGGAGTGGCTTCGGGAGTTCAACGCGCACAGAGCGGCCGGGGACCGCGTCCGGGTGACGGGACTTGACGCTCGACGGCCCGCGTCGATTATCTCCTGTCTCCGGTCGTACTTCGAGGGCGTCGATCCGGCGTTCCTGGAGACAGTGGAACACAACCTCCATCGGATCGAGGCACTCTCGCAGACTGTTGATATGGGAACGGAGGAGGGCCTCTCTTTGACCTCTCACACCGACCAAGACGACGCCCGGGAGGAACTGATCGCGGAAGCTGATCGGCTTGTGCCGTCACTACGGGAGCGACTTGAGGACCAGGAGTCGAGCTACGTCTCGACGAGTGGCCGTCGGGAGTGGGAGCGTGCGACCCACCTTGTTACGCTGCTGGAAGCGGCAGTGGCAGTCCAGCGGCCGCTGGCACAGCAGGCCAGCGGCGACATCGAGGCCGAAACTGCCCGCCAGCGGGTCCGGCACTTGGCGGCGGTCGGGATGGCGGACAACGTGGACTGGGTGCTCGGGTTCGAGGCCGCAGCGTCGATGGCGATCCTGGCACCGAACGATACCGTGGCAAGGGAGGAGCACCGCGATGAGGGAGTCGGCGTCGGAATTCGGCTCCTCGGGTCCGTACTCGCGGCCAGGTACGGCGATGCGTACTGCGCGTTGAAAACCGACTCCAAAACTGCGGCGGGCAGCGAAGGCACTTGCGGCGATGGAACCGTGACAACCAACTCGTCGGGGTTCGACGTCCTGGCATCGACACTTGCCCGAGTCGACGCACCCGGGGCGCTGCTCGATTTCGGCCGTGCACGCAGCGACGACAGCGTCGCCGAGTGGCTCGACGACACGGAGGTAGAGGGGTCGTTCGACGGATACTGCACCGCGACTGGACACTGATAGTGATTGTTGCGATTATTTTCGTGACCACGTCACGTGAACGGTTGGTTCGCGGTCTGAGCCCCACAAATTGTGACTCCCCGGCGGTAACGAGTCGCAACAATCACTATGAGATCCCGATCCGGGCGGCGTCGCGAATCAGCGCGTGGGCCGCTCCGTCCGGACCAAAGTGCTTTACTGCCGAGGGGTCTCGATGCGATTATGGACGGGACGAGGGAGGTAGCCGACGCCCGTAAATCGGTCACACGCCGGCGGGTCCTCGCGGCGGCATCGGCCGTGGCGGCAGCATCGATTGCGGGCTGTGGCCTCCTCGACGACGGGATCGAGCGCTCGGCGGAGCCAGCAGGGATCGACAGCGACACGCTGGATCAGACTCGCTTCGAGCACGACGGCACCGCCGAGATGACGATGGCCCAAACGGTCGAGGTCGCCGGGGAGTCCCGCGACCTCCGGCTGACAAACCAGTTGGCGACGTACCGCAAGACGGTACCCGCCACCGACGGCGGCGTGGCCTCGATACAGCTGTTCACCACGCCGAGCGTCAGCGTCAGGGGGCAGGAGGCGAACCCGTTCGCGGAGTTCGACACACAGCGGTTCCTCGAGGAGATGGCCTCCCGGGCGGGGGAGGACGCAGTCGACGACATCAGCCAGGTCGGCACCCGGACGGTTCGGGTCCTCGGTGCCGATCGCACGTTCACCCGCCACGAGGCGACGACGGAGCGCCAGGGCCAGGAGATCGTCGTCCGGATTCCGGTCGCGCGGCTGACACACGAGGCGGACATCCTGGGCATCTACGCGACTTACCCGAAGTTACTCGAACAAACAGTTGGTGTCTACGACGCTGCAGCGGGAATTATCCACCCCGTTGATGATGAGTAACCGAAGCGGAAGGGGTGACAGTCTCAGATCGGATCGAAGACGACGAGCCGCTCGCCGGTGGTTTCAGTCCGGTCGACGCCGATCTCCACTGACTGGCCGATTTCGACGTCGTCAGGGTCGACCCCACGAACCTGGCCGGTCATGCGCACCGGGCCGAACTCAGCGATCGCCACGACGTAGGGCGTGTCGTCGGCGAACGAGGGGCCCGATACGTGGACAGTCGTCATCGTCAGGATCTCGCCGGTGTCGGGGAGCGGCTCCTCCTCGAGGCCGCGCTCGCCGGTCACCGGGTCCCTGATCCGCGGCGGGAGCCAGCCGTTGCCGCTGGGCCCCCGCAGGTAGAACGGTTCGTTTTCCTCGACCGCGTCGAGGAAGTCGTCGTACCCCGAGTCGCGGACGCGCTCCTCGTCGCTCATTCTACCACCTCCAGGACGTTGACGACGCAACTGGCCACGGTCCCACCCGCGTTGTGGGTGAGCCCGACCGTCGCGTCCGAGACGGCGTCGCTGTTGACGTGGTCGCCACGGAGCAGCTTCGTCATCTCGGAGATCTGTGCGCCGCCGGTCGCCCCGACGGGGTGGCCTTTCGCCTTGAGGCCGCCCGAGAGGTTCACCGGCAGGTCGCCGTCGATCGTCGTCTCGCCGCTGCGGGCCGCTTTGATCCCTTCGCCTTTCTCGTAGAACCCCAGCGACTCGATGGCGAGCACTTCCGCGACCGTGAAGCAGTCGTGAACCTCGGCGACGTCGACGTCGTCCGGACCGATACCGGCGTCCTCGTAGGCGCTCTCAGCAGCCCGGTCCGCGGCCGGCGTGCCGGTGATCGACTCACGGTCGTGCAGCGCCAGGCTGTCGCTGCCCTGTCCGGTCCCGGTGATCGCGACGGGCGCCGCCAGGCCGTGGTCCTGGGCGAACTCCTCGCTGACGAGCACGGCGGCGCTCCCCCCGTCGCTCATCGGTGAGCAGTCGAACAGGCCAAAGGGCGAGCACACCTGCACCGCGTCGAGCACCTTCTCGACGGTGATCTCCATCTGGAACTGCGCCAGCTCGTTGTTGACGGCGTGATCGTGGTTCTTGACCGCGACGTGTGCCAGATCCTCGCGGTCGCCGCCGTACTTCTCGAAGTAGCGGTTGGCCATCAGCGAGTACGCGCCCGGGAAGGTGACGCCCTGGTTGATCTCCCAGAGCGCGTCGGCTGCGGCGGCGAGGCCGGCAGTCCCTTCGGCGGTCGAGAGGTTCGTCATGCGCTCGGCCCCGCCGACCAGCACGACGTCGGCCATGCCGGCTCGGATCCTGTCGACGCCCATGCGAACCGCGGCACCGCTGGACGCACAGGCACTCTCGATTCGCGTTGCCGGCGCGTTGACGCCTGCCGCCTCCGCAGCCAGCGGTCCCTGGTGGCCCTGCTGTTCGGCGAACTCGCCCATGAAGTTGCCGTAGAACACTTCCTCGACCTGGTCGGGGGTGACTGCGGCGTCCTCGATGGCCTCGTCGGCGGCGTCGCCGAACATCTCACGTGCCGAGCGCTCGGGTGACTTGCCGAACGGGGTCATCCCGACGCCGGCGACGCGAACCTGGCTCACCATTCCATCCCCCCGTTGACGCCCAGCACCTGGCCGGTCATGTAGCTGGATTCCTCGCTGGCCAGGAAGCGGACGATCCCGACGATGTCCTCGACCTGCGCGAACCGATCGAGGGGGATCCGCTCGAGGATCTGGTCGCGGACGCGGTCCGGCACCTCCGCGAGCATGTCAGTCTCGACGAATCCGGGCGCGACGCAGTTCGCCGTCGACCCGTGGTAGGCCATCTCCAGCGCGATGGTTCGGGTGAACCCGAACAGGCCGCTTTTGGTCGCGGCGTAGTTGGACTGCCCGTAGTTGCCCTGTTGTCCCACGACGGAAGAAATGTTGATCAGTCGCCCCTCGTGGGCCTCCCGCAGGTCATCGAAACAGTGTTTCGTGCAGTTGTACACCCCGCCGAGGTTGACATCCATCACGCGGTCCCAGTCCTCGCGGGTCATGTTCTCGAACTTCTTGTCGACGGTGATGCCGGCGTTGTTCACCAGGACGTCGACGGCGCCGAACTCGTCGCGGACGGCCTCACACATCGCGCCGACCTCGTCGAATTCGGAGACGTCGGCCTGCGCGACCATCGCCGTCCCCGGCCCCTCGTTGATGAGTTCCTCTACTTCGTAGGCGGCGTCCTCCGAGGAGCGGTAGTTGACGACGACGTTCGCCCCGTGCTCGCCGATCTCCTCGGCGATCCCTCGCCCGATTCCCTTCGATGCACCAGTAACCAGACATGTGCGGTCTTCGAGTCGCATCGTTTTCACCTCGTTTGGATGATTGGATGGGCTGGGTGATAAAGATGGTTTATCCACGTTCATTTATAAAACGTACCGATCAGGTCTGTTTTCGGGAACGTTTTGCGACAGATCGCCGTGATACTGACTCACGCACAAACATAACGAATAGTTCATTAATGAGTACAAGGGTGTTACCTCGGTTAAATTCTCTCGTGTGAACGTGTTTTCGTGGTTGATGTGAGTCGGGACGAAAGCGAGCGTACGACCGCGTGCTCCAGACCCGGGAAACAGTCACACCATCACAGGTCATCGACGAACTCGTAATCCTCGTCCGTCGCGAACGGAGTGTTCTGGTCCAGTCGGATTCGCCAGCCATCGAGTGATCCAGTGTCTGCGAGCGCGTTTGTCAGGTGCGTCCGCACGTCGAGCACGTCGACGCCGTAGTAGTCGTTGGGAACGCCCCGGAGGTACCGGAGTGATGTCTCGAAGAGGCTGTGCATCCCGTCGTCGTCCTCGAAGTCGTAGTGTTTGTACGCCCTTGCTGCAACCTGTACCATGCCATGAAGAAAGGCGCTTTCGGTGGAGCCATGCCCGTAGTTGTACCATTCGTGTTCGAAACAGTCATGCGATTCGTGGAACGCGTCGGCGTTGAACAGGCGGACCCCGTGAACGACCGCCCGGC
Organism: Halobacteriales archaeon SW_7_65_23; assembly: GCA_003022725.1. Taxonomy (GTDB): domain Archaea; phylum Halobacteriota; class Halobacteria; order Halobacteriales; family Haloarculaceae; genus Halovenus. Next base: position 5,197 of record PXSQ01000031.1, read on the forward strand.
GGAGGGTATCGTGTTCCCAGCGTCTCTCTCCGGGGAGCCAGCCCGTCGGGTTGCCTGCTGGCGGGTCGACCGACGGATCGCGGGTGTGCTCGTCCACGCCGGATCTACTCGCGGCCAGCACGTAATCCCATCGACGCCGCGGCGGCATCCGTGCCTTCTCTTCTTTCGAGGTCATCAGCCGCACCCGGTGTCCCCGCATCGATCAGCGTGACGGTCCCGTCGTTGACCAGGTAGGCGTTGACCATCCCGAGATCGAACGCCCATACCGACTGGTCGTCATTCAGCGCCGTCGGCACTGTGCCACCTCCGTCGTTCGTCCCGCTGTCGACTGCAGGGAGATCCTATCCTCCCAGTACCTGTCTTGCCGTCCATCGGAGGCTCATACGGGTGCGACACTCACGACTCTGTTGCTAAAAAATGAGAAGTATTTAATAAGGTGGCCGCTGGCTCGCGCCTCCGCTCCGGGCTGCCACGCGAACAGCGACGAAATCAGCGAGGATTCGGCCTTCCGCAGGTGTTCCGCTGCTGTCTCCATCGTCAAGGTTCTGGTGATACTGTCGGACGTAATTTCGTGGAGTCACGCGTCACGTTCAGCCGTTCAACCGTGCGAATACAGCCAGGAGAGTGTCACGATGTGACACAGAGTTACG
>PXSQ01000032.1 GCA_003022725.1 Halobacteriales archaeon SW_7_65_23
TGTAATTCTTTTACTCACCAGTCTCTGCTATCTGCGGAGACAGACCCGTTCCGCCTGGATTCTCAGTTCGAGTTTTCACGTACTTACAGCCACCAGTATCAGCAAACCCGCACGTTCACAGCCGGGGGAATCGGGCAGGCAGGATTCCCCACGGAGGAATCCTCGCGCTGTAGCGCGGGGAGGAGGTCAAGGCCTCCTACCCTCACTCGATCACGAACAGTGCGTCGCCCATGTCGACACTTTCCCCTTCAGATACTGCAATCTCGGCGATGGTGCCGCCGTACTCGGCGACGACATCGTTCTCCATCTTCATGGCTTCCAGCACACAGAGCACGTCGCCGGCTGCTACCTCAGCACCCTCGTCGACAGTAATCTTGAGGATCGTCCCCTGCATCTCCGCCGTGACAGTCTCGCCGTCGGCTGCCGCGGTGCTGTCTGCCTCGTCCTCCCCGCCCGGGCCGGCTCTGCCCGGCCTGTCAGCCGACCCGCTCGTGTCGACCGCCTCGGCCACGTCGAGCGTGGGTGCGCCGTGTTCCTCCAGTTCGACCTCGAACCGCTTGCCGTCAACCTCGACAGTGAACTCCCGCGTGGTCGACTCCCCGTCGTCGCTCGACGCCGCAGTCTCTGTCCCCCACCGCTTCTGTGCTTCGGCAATCCGGCTGTCTTCCAGTTGCTCGTCGAGGTACTTCGTCGTGTGTTTGCCGTCGACGAACGTTTCGTCGGTTAGCATCAGCCTGTGGAAGGGGATGATCGTGACGACGCCCTCGATATCGTACTCCGAGAGTGCCCGCAACGACCGGTCGATGCACTCCTCGCGGTCGCTGCCGTGGACGATCAGCTTCGCGATCATCGAGTCGTAGTCGGTGACGAGTTCGTCCCCCTGCCGGAGGGCGTCGTCGATCCGCACCCCGATTCCACCTGGTGGATCGTACGTTTCCATGACGCCACCGGTTGCAGGCGCAAAGTCCCGGGCAGCGTTTTCGGCGTTGATCCGGAACTCCATCGCGTGCCCCTTGAGGTCGACTGACTCCTGGGAGAACGTGAGTTCCTCGCCGGCTGCCACCTGGAGCTGCCACTTCACGATGTCGACGTCCGTCAGCTCCTCGGTGACGGTGTGCTCGACCTGGATCCGAGTGTTAACCTCCAGGAAGTAGAAGTTCGTCTCCGGGCCGAGTAGCTCGTCCGGGTCACGATCGGGGTCCTCCTCGACGAGGAACTCGACGGTGCCCGCGTTCGTGTAGTCGGCGGCGTCGACGCCGCGACGGGCGGCCTCGCCGATCTGTTCGCGGAGTTCGTCCGACAGCGCCGGCGAGGGCGCCTCCTCGATGACTTTCTGATGGCGCCGCTGCAGCGAGCAGTCGCGCTCGCCGAGGTGCCGAACGTTGCCGTGGTGGTCTGCCAGGATCTGCACCTCGACGTGGCGAGGGTGGTCGAGATACCGCTCCAGGTAGACGGAGTCGTTGTCGAAGTACGCCTCGCCCTCCCGTTTTGCGCTCTCGAGTTCCTCGGCGGCCTGGTCGGCGCCGCGGACGACTTTCATGCCGCGGCCCCCGCCGCCGCCCTCGGCCTTGATCGCGACGGGGTAGCCGTACTCGTCCCCGAACTCCGTGACTTCCTCGGGTTCCTCGACCGGGTCTGTCGTTCCCGGAACGATCGGTACGTCGGCTTCCTGCATGATCGAACGGGCTTTCGTCTTCTCTCCGAGCGACTCCATGCCGTTGCTGTCCGGCCCGACCCAGGTCACGCCGTCGGTCGCTTCCACCTTCGCGGCGAAGGTGGCGTTCTCCGCCAGGAACCCGTACCCGGGGTGGATGGCGTCCGCATCGGAGCGCTTCGCGGCGTCGATGATCGCCTCGTGATCCAGGTAGGAGTCGGCGGCCCGTGCCGGCCCGGCGTTGTACGCTTCGTCGGCGTATCGCACGTGCCCGCCGTCACTGTCGGCGTCGCTGTAGACGGCAACGGTGTCGATGCCCATGTCGCGGCAGGCCCGCATGACCCGGACGGCTATCTCTCCCCTGTTCGCGACCAGCACCTTCTCGAACGGTTTCTCCGTCATTTCAGGCCCTCCAGTCGTCCCGCAGTCGTCCAGTCGTCGTCAGGCGCATCGAGCGGCACCCGGTGTGGCGTGCCTGTCAGGGACTCCAGCCGGCCGGCGTATCGGAAGCGCTCGCCGGTCCAGCGGTCAGCATCCCCGTCGGCCGCGCTCGCTGCGGCCGCTGCAGCGAGTTCCTGGTCCCGCAGGTGCGCCCCGACTGCGGCGGCGATGGCCGCCGCTTCCTCGCGGGTCGCCGCCGCCGGAACCCGGAGCCGTCCCTCCTCGAGTGGAACCGACGTGTGCCCGGTCATAGTGGGATGTTTCCGTGCTTCCGGTCCGGCCCTGATGTGCGTTTCGAGCGCAGCATCTCGAGGTCGCCGATCAGCTGTGGTCGGGTGTTTTTCGGCTCCAGCACGTCGTCGACGTAGCCGCGGTCGGCCGCGATGTAGGGGTTGGCGAACTGCTTGCGGTACTCCTCGATCAGCTCTTCCCGGCGCTGTTCGGGGTCGTCTGCCGCCTCGAGTTCGTCGCTGTACAGCACGTTGACGGCGCCTTTCGGCCCCATCACCGCGATCTCGGCGCTCGGCCAGGCGTAGTTCACGTCGGCGCCGATGTGTTTCGAGGCCATGACGTCGTACGCGCCGCCGTACGCCTTGCGCGTGATGACAGTCAGCAGCGGGACGGTCGCCTCAGAGAACGCGTACAGCAGTTTGGCGCCGTGTTTGATAATCCCGTTGTGTTCCTGGTCGGTGCCGGGCATGAACCCCGGCACGTCGACGAACGTGAGGATCGGGATGTTGAACGCGTCGCAAAATCGGACGAAGCGGGCGCCTTTCACCGAGGAGGCGATGTCCAGGGTGCCGGCGTTGACGCGGGGCTGGTTGGCAACGACACCGATCGCGTGGCCGTCGAGTCGGGCGAACCCAATCACGAGGTTGCGGGCGAACGCCTCCGCCACCTCGAAGAAGGAATCCTCGTCGGTGACCCGATCGATCACGTCGATCATGTCGTACGGTTTCCGGGGCTGGTCGGGAACGATTTCGGCGAGTTCCTCGTCGTGGCGCTCGGGGTCGTCCCAGGGATCGACTCTTGGGGGATCCTCGACGTTGTTCTGCGGGAGATACGACAGCAGGTGGCGGATGTCGTCCAGTGCCTCCTTCTCGTCGGCGGCGGTGAACTGTGCGACGCCGGACTCGGAGGCGTGGGTGTTCGCGCCACCGAGCTCGTCGAAGCCCACCTCCTCGCCGGTGACCGTCTCGATCACGTCAGGCCCGGTGATGAACATGTGGCTCGTGCCCTGGACCATCATGATGAAGTCGGTGATCGCCGGCGAATACACCGCGCCGCCGGCGCACGGCCCCATGATCGCCGAGATCTGGGGAATCACGCCGCTTGCTTTCTGGTTCCGGTGGAAGATGTGTGCGTATCCGGCGAGGGAGTCGATCCCCTCCTGGATCCGCGCGCCGGCGGAGTCGTTCAGCCCGATGATCGGGGCGCCGGTCTCCATGGCCCGGTCCATCACCTTCGTCACCTTCTCTGCGAACACCATACCCAGCGACCCGCCGAAAACGGTGAAGTCGTGGGCGAACACGAACACCGTGCGGCCGTCCACCTCGCCGTAGCCCGTGACGACGCCGTCGCCTAGCACTTCCTTCTCCTCCATGTCGAAGTTCGTGCACTGATGAGTCCGGAACTGGTCGAACTCCACGAAGCTGTCGTCGTCGAGGAAGTAGTCGATCCGCTCGCGGGCGGTCAGCTTCCCGCGCTCGTGCTGCTTCTCGATGCGTTCCTCGCCACCCCCCTTTCGTGCCTCCTCGCGGAGCTCTCGGAGCTCCTCGATGCGATCCTCCATCGTCATTGCTGGTGCCTCCGGGCCATCGTTGCCTGTGGCATACGCCACCCACGTAAAAAGGATTCTGCAATCCGATACGAGTCACCTCGGTGGCGGGAATCATCCGGAAACGCCCTCGTGACGACACACCGCCGGGGGCGGTTGAACATGTTCGGGTAACTCCGGACGGTCAGTCGCCGGTGTCGTACTTGTAGGTCGCTTCGTCGGGGTCGATCCCGAAATCTTCCGGTCCTTCCTCGGGTTCGGGCTCCTCGTCAGGTTCGGGATGAGCAGCCTTGAACGCTTCCCGGAGCTGTCCCGGCATCCGGAAGCGCTCGGGGTCGATCCGCATCGGCACCGCATCCGGGTCGAGCGCTTCCTGTTTGGTCGCCAGCCGGTCCTGGAGCTGGTCTGGCAGCGTCGCGGGCTCGATCCGTTCGAAGCCGAACTGCCTGAGGTAATCGTGTGCGCTCGTGAGCGCGTACACGGAGCCGTATCCCTTGTCCCGGGCCGTCGTGACCAGCCGCTCGACGACGTGCGCGCCGACGCCCTGACCGCGCCACTCCTCGAGGACGCCGATGCTCGTCAGCTCGCAGACCTCCCCCTCGTCGGTCTTGTGGATCCGGATCCGACCGAACCCCGCCCGCTCGTTGTCGACTTCGTCCATCGCGATGACGTAATCCCGGGAGCGAAACGCCTGCTCGTCTAACCCCATCTCCTCGATGTGATCGAGTAACCAGACCTCGTCCCTGTTTCTCGCGTCCCGGACGTACATATCCGTACGTTGGCTTTCGCCGGGCAAAAGTATTTGTTGTCGTGTGTTGGTTGTTCGTTTCTCACAACTATTTTGAGCCCGGTGGTCGTCATCCGACATGGGAGACCATGACAGATTCACCGGCACTCGAGGAGATCGACGAGGTGGTTTACGAACCGTCCGAGGAGACGGTTCAGGGGAGCAACGTCTACGAGTTCATGCAGAAACACGGCATCAACGATTTCGAGGAGCTACACCGCCGGACCGTCGAGGACGTCGATGGCGTCGAGGCCTCGGGGCTGGACTGGTTCTGGGACGAGGTCGTCGAGCACCTCGGGCTGGAGTTCTACGAACCGTACGACGCCGTCCTGGACGACAGCGACGGCCCCCAGTTTACCGACTGGTACGTCGGTGGCGAACTGAACATCGCGCACAACGTCGTCGACCGCCACGCCGCAGTCGACTCTCCGAACCGGAACAACGTCGCCTGCATCTGGGAAGGTGAGGACGGCGAGATCCGGGAGATCACCTTCCACGAGCTCCACCGGGAGTCGAACATGGTCGCGAACGCGCTCGGGGAGCGCGGCATCGAGACGGGTGACACAGTCGGGCTCTACATGCCGATGGTGCCGGAGGTCATCTCGATCCTCTACGGCTGTTTCAAGGTGGGCGCGATCGCAGTGCCGATCTTCTCGGGGTTCGGCGTCGACGCCACCGCGACGCGGATCGCCGACGCGGAGTGTTCGGTGCTGTTCACAGGCGACGGGTTTTACCGCCGCGGCGACGAGGTGCTGCTCAAGGAGTCGGCCGACGAAGCAATCGAGGAGGCCGGGCACGTCGAGCACACCATCGTCTACGACCGGCTCGGTGCCGAGATCCCGTGGGACCAGAACCGCGACGAGTGGTGGGAGGACGCAGTTCTCGAACAGAGCGACGAGTACGAGACCAAATCGCTGCCCTCCGACCAGGAGTCGATGCTGCTGTACTCCTCGGGCACGACTGGCAAGCCGAAGGGGATCGTCCACACGCACGCCGGCGGCCTGACGCAGCCGGCGAAGGAGAAGGAGATCTTCTTCTCGTTCGATCACCAGCCCGAGGATCGGTTCTTCTGGGTGTCGGACATCGGCTGGATGATGGGGCCGTGGATGCTGATCGGCAACCACGCGTTCGGGGGAACGGTGTTCATGTACGAGGGTGCACCGGACCACCCCGAACCCGACCGCTTCTGGAAGATGATCGACCGCCACGGGCTGACGGTGTTCGGCATCTCGCCGACGGCGATCCGCGCGCTCCAGAAGCACGGCGACGAGTGGCTTGAGGGACAGGACCTCTCCTCGCTGCGCCTGCTCGGGTCGACCGGCGAACCCTGGGACCCCGAAAGCTGGCTGTGGTTTTACGAGCACGTCGGCAACGGCGAGACGCCGATCATGAACATCTCCGGCGGGACCGAAATCTTCGGCTGCTTCCTCCAGCCGCTGCCGACCATGTCGCTGAAGCCCTGTACGCTGGGTGGGCCCGCCCTGGGGATGGATGTCGACATCGTGAACGCGAAAGGCGAGTCGATCGCCGACACAAACGAGCGTGGCTACCTCGTGACGAACTCCTCGGCACCGTCGATGACCAAATCGCTGTGGAGTGGAGACGAGCGGTATCTCGAGGAGTACTGGGCCCGCTTCGAGGACATGTGGGATCACGGCGACTGGGCGCAGAAGGACGCAGACGGGTACTGGTTCCTGCACGGCCGCTCGGACGACGTGCTCAACGTCGCCGGCCGGAAGGTCGGCCCCGCCGAGGTCGAGGGCGCGCTGATCGAACACGACGCCGTCAACGCCGCTGCCGCAGTGGGGGCCGACGACGAGACGAAGGGCACGGCCGTCGTCTCGTACGTGATCCTGGAGGAGGGCTACGAGGAGAGCGAGGACCTCCGTGAGGAACTGCGCCGGCAGGTCGGCGAGGAAGTGGGCAAGCCGTTCATGCCCCGCGAGGTGCTGTTCGTCGACGAGTTCCCGATCACGCAGAGCGGCAAGATCGTCCGCCGGATCATCCAGTCCGTCTACGAGGACGAGGAGATCGGCGACCTCTCCAGCATCGAGAACCCCGAGGCGCTGGACGGGATCGCCGAGGCGCGCTGAGGGGCAAACTGCGCCACCGGCCGCGTGGTAGAGATTCCGAAATCGGCGCGTGGTGATGAGATCATTCGCTATAAAGAAGTGCCCAAAAATATTTGTTTGTTTCCTGTGATAGAAGATATATGAGACGAAGGAAATTGCTACGAAATGCCGGGCTGCTCTTACTGCCGTTTTCCCCGAGATTGGCGCCCTCAAAATTCGATGAACCGGGGGAGCGTTACGGTTTCACTTATCAGCACGTCGAGGACGTTCCAGAAGGGGCGACGGTCGTCGATCATGACGACTACGAGCTCCCCGCTCGCTCCCTCGAGGAGTTGGAACGGATGACCGACTCACTCCGCGATCGGCCAGGCGAGCCGGTAATTGTGGCTACGCCGCTCGAGATCGAGAGCCGGCCGCTGGACTACAGCGCGCTCCCGTACTCGGACCTCGACGGCAAGGCAGGCTATTACGTCGACGTGGGGTTCATCATGCGGATTTACGCGGACATCTAACCTTTTTTCGTCGGCTGCCGGGTACGCGATTCCTGTCTTCGCGTGATCACGCAGAGCGGCAAGATCGTCCGCTGGATCATCCAGTCCGTCTACGAGGACGAGGAAATCGGCGATCTCTCCAGTATCGAGAACCCCGAGGCGCTGGACGGGATCGCCGAGGCGCGCTAAAGCTCAAACTGCGCCACCGGCCGCGTGAATCGACTACAGTGTGTGCATTGGCACCGTTAACTTAGCGAAAGAGATGGGAAGGTTCGGCTCTTAGTAGAGCTGATGCAACTGAACCTTCCCGAGTTAGCAGAGGTACTGGAGGAAATTG
>PXSQ01000033.1 GCA_003022725.1 Halobacteriales archaeon SW_7_65_23
CGACTGCATCCTCGGTCGCGTCGCGTCGCAGGTCGCCGAAAGCGCGCTCGACGGCGAGCGCGTCGCCGTGGTCAACGCCGAGGCGGCAGTGATCACCGGCCGCGAGGAGGAGGTCGTCGGGAAGTACCAGCAACGACGCGGGCTCGGCTCGGACCGCGGGCCAGCGTACCCGAAGCGTCCGGACCGGATCTTCAAGCGGTCGATCCGGGGGATGCTGCCCCACAAGAAGCCGCGTGGCCGGGAGGCCTACGAGAACGTGCGGGTGTACGTCGGCAACCCCTACGAGGAGGCGGCCGAACGGCTGCCCGATACGTCGCTGGATCGGCTCTCGAACATCAAGTTCGTCTCGCTGGGAGACGTCAGCGAAGCACTCGGAGCGAACGTAACATGGTAACGAACACATCAGGCAAAAAGAAAACGGCGATTGCGCGAGCGACCGTCCGGGACGGGTCCGGCAAGGTGCGGATCAACTCCCGGCCGGTCGAACTGGTCGAGCCGGAGCCGGCCCAGCTGAAGCTGCTGGAGCCGTTCCGGGTCGTCGACGACGACGAGCTGCGCGAGGATGTCGACATCGACGTCTCGATCGAAGGCGGCGGCATCATGGGCCAGGCGGACGCGGCCCGGACCGCCATCGCGCGGGGACTGGTCCAGCACACGAACGACGCGGAACTCCGGGACGCCTACATGGAGTTCGACCGCTCGCTTCTGGTCAACGACGTGCGCCAGAGCGAGGCCAAGAAGTGGGGCGGCCCCGGCGCTCGCGCCCGCTACCAGAAGTCCTACAGGTGATACCATGATGGTACCAGTCCGGTGTTTCACGTGTGGCAAGGTCGTCGGCGAACACTGGGAGAAGTTCAGACACCGCACCCAGGAGGTCGAGGATCCGGAGGATCCCGCTGACGTGCTGGACGACCTCGGGGTCGAACGCCACTGCTGTCGCCGGATGCTCGTCTCGCACAAGGACCTGGTCGACATCGTCGCACCCTACCAGTAACTATGGCTCGCATCGACAACCGCTACGAGAAAGCGCGGATCATCGGGGCGCGAGCCCTGCAGGTCGCTTACGGCGCGCCGGTGTTGATCGACACCGAACAGACGGAGCCGATCCTCATCGCCGCCGAGGAGTACGACGAGAACGTGCTCCCGTTCACGGTCAGGCGAGGTGACCACCAGTGACACTCATCACGGACGTTCGGCTGCGGCGGGTGCTGGACTCCCGCGGCAACGCGACCGTCGAGGCCGACGTCACGACCGAGAGCGGCGGGTTCGGCCGGGCGAAGGCGCCCTCCGGCGCCAGCACCGGCGAGTACGAAGCGATCGAACTGCCCGTCGGCGAGGCCATCGCCGCCGGCCGCGAGCACGTCGTCCCGCGGCTGGTCGACTCAGTGTACGCCGGCGACCAGCGCGACGTCGACGACACGCTGCGGGCTGCCGACGGGACTGACGACTTCTCGGAGATCGGCGCCAACACTGCAGTCGCCGTCTCGATGGCCGCCGCGAAGGCCGCTGCCGACGTGCTCGGCGCACCGCTGTTCCAGCACCTCGGCGGCGCGTTCCGCGGCGACTCGTTCCCGACGCCGCTGGGCAACGTGATCGGCGGCGGCGAGCACGCCGCCGACGCGACCGACATTCAGGAGTTTCTCTCCGTGCCGGTGGGCGCGCCGTCCGCCGAGGAAGCTGTGTTCGCAAATGCGGCGGTCCACGCCGCGGTCGCGGACCTGCTCGATGAGCGCGGCGTCGCCGCTGGCAAGGGCGACGAGGGCGCCTGGGCGCCGTCGATCGACGACAGCGAGGCGTTCGAGATCGCCACGCCGACGACGAGGTGTACCGCTACGGCGACGAGACCCGCGACAGGGACGAGCAGATCGACTACATGGCCGAACTGGTCGACGAGTACGACCTGGTGTACGTCGAGGACCCGCTGGACGAGGACGACTACGAGGGGTTCGCGGAACTCACCGACCGGGTCGGCGACCGCACGCTGATCTGCGGCGACGACCTGTTCGTGACGAACGTCGAGCGGCTGTCCCACGGCATCGACGCCGGCGCGGGGAACAGCATCCTGATCAAACCGAACCAGATCGGCACCCTGAGCGACACCGTCGACGCGGTCGAGCAGGCGGTGCGCAACGGGTACGAGCCGGTCATCTCCCACCGGAGCGGGGAGACCGAAGACACCACGATCGCCCACCTCGCCGTGGCGATGGACGCGCCGTACATCAAGACGGGCGCGGTCGGCGGCGAGCGGACGGCGAAGCTGAACGAACTCATCCGGATCGAACAAAACGCATGAGCGGAAACGACAACGAAGGTCTCGACGCGGCGGAGTCGGACGTCGACCCGGCGGAGACGGCCGACGCGGACGCGGAGACCGAGACGGACGACGCATCGCCCGCCGAGGCCATCGAGGCCGAGGCCGAACCAGCAGCTGACGCCCCCGAGGCCGGGGCCGAGGAATCGGCGGAGGAGCCCGACGACGAGGGCCCGTCGCTGGACGAGGACGTCATGTCCGACGAGGAGGCCGACCTGCTGATCCCGGTCGACGACTACCTGGGCGCCGGCGTCCACATCGGCACCCAGCAGAAGACCAAGGACATGGAGCGGTTCATCCACCGCGTCCGCACTGACGGGCTGTACGTGCTGGACGTCTCCATGACCGACAGGCGGATCCGCACGGCTGCGGACTTCCTCGCGAACTACAACCCTGAACAGATCCTGGTCGCATCCTCGCGCCAGTACGGCCGGTTCCCGGCCGAGAAGTTCGCCGAGGCCGTCGGCGCCCGCGCCCGGACCGGCCGGTTCATCCCTGGGACGCTCACGAACCCGAAGTACGACGGCTACATCGAGCCGGACGTCGTGGTCGTGACCGACCCCATCGGCGACTCCCAGGCCGTCAAGGAAGCGATCACCGTTGGTATTCCGGTGATCGCCATGTGTGACTCCAACAACACCACCAGCAACGTCGACCTCGTGATCCCGACGAACAACAAGGGTCGCAAGGCGCTGTCCGTGGTGTACTGGCTGCTCGCCAACGAGACCCTCGACCGCCGCGGCGCGGAACCTACCTACGCGCTCGAAGACTTCGAGAGCGAGATCTGAGGCTGCCTTCTCGGGTTCGTCTAGTATTCGTGGCTGTTTGGATTGCTGCTGTTCTGTCGTGGATAGCTTTTGGCTCCTCAGCCGACTCCAAACGGTTATGTGACGGGGACGAGTCGGGTCGAACATGGGAGAGGGAGACACGCTCACGAACGCGCTGATCGGGGCAGTAGTCATCTTCATCACGACGCCAATCATCCCGTTCGCGCCGCTGGCGGGCGGTGCAGTTTCGGGATATCTTGAGGGCCGGGACACCGACGGAGGGATCAAGGTCGGCGCCATCGCGGGACTGATTTCCATCGTCCCGCTGCTCCTGATTTTCGTGCTGCTCGGGAACCTGTTCGCCTTCATCGTGGCCGCCGGCGGGGCCGGAATCCCGTCGGTCGTCGGGGGCCTCGGTGTCGCCGTGCTGGTGGCTGTCTTCTTTGGCCTCCTGTTCTACGTGGTGCTATTGAGTGCAATCGGCGGTTGGATCGGCAGCTACGCGAAAGCGGAACGCGTCATCTGAGTTTCTCCGCTGGATCGCGTCCGGGCACCGAGCCGTAGTGTACGAGCACGCAGCCGGCGAGCATCAGCCACATCCCCAGCGTCGTCGGCAGCGCGACCGTGAACAAGGAATCAAGCATCGCGAGGGTCGTCTCGGTGGCGACCGCGGGCAACGGTAGTCCCTCGACAGTCGTCACGGCCAGCTCGTAGCTGACACGGACGAACGAGACCAGCGCCCCGAGGATCAGCACGGTCCGCGCCCTGCTCGACGGGAGCGTGTACAGCAACACCAGTAGCGGGAAGGCAAACAGCAGCATGTAGAGCCGCTGAAGGGGGATGGCAAGCAGGACGCAGAGGATCGTCCCGAGGACCGCGGCCTGCCGGCGTGCGTCAGTGTCGACCTGGCGGTAGAGGGCGACGAGGACTGGTGCGACCACCAGCACCGCGGCGATGCCGAGCACCGAGGAGCCAAGGCCAGTGAGCGCGGCGAGCTGGCGCTGTGCCCCGCCGACAGACTGATCGGGGGCAGGAGCCCCGTCGTACGTCTCGCCCTCGAGGCGGCCGAGCAGTACGTCCTGGACGTACGTCACAGTGACCTCAGGGCCCAGGATGAGCGCACCCAGCGCCAATCCGCCGAGGCCGGTCGCAATGGCAGCGGCGACGCCGCGCCAGGCACGCCGGCGGAGCAGCCACAGTCCGATGGCGGCGGGGAACACCTTCACCAGTGCTGCGGTCGCGAACGCCGTGCCTGCGGCCGCGTCGCGGTTGCGATCCAGCGCGTCCAGACCCAGTGCGATCGCGAAGCCGAGCGGGATCGTCACCTGTCCGTTGGCGAGCGTGATCGCGCTGTGGGCCGACACCAGCACGAAGGCAACGAGCAGCGCCCAGTCGATCCGTCCCAGGGTGAGGCCGCGGCGCTGGAGCGCCCTGGCTACGATCACGGTCGAGCCGATGCCACAGGCGACGTTCAGCAAAAACTGGATGGCGTATGCGGCGAGCGCACTGTCAACGAGCGCGTGGGGAACGAACAGGAGGATTACGATCGGCGGGTAGATGAAGTTGTAGCCCGGCAGCCGGGGCGGGGAGACGGCATACAAGTCCTCGCCGGCCAGCATCGCGTCCGCTGCGTGACGGTACACGTCCGACGCGAGCATGAACTGCTCGGGGCTGGCGAAAGGGAGCATGACAAGGCCGCTTAGTCCAGAGAGAATGCCCGCGAGGAGGACCAGCCTCGTGCTCCGTCGCGGGCCGCTCGGCAGGGATGTCACCGTACCGGAGGGTGGATCGACCGCATGTAAGGGCTATCGGTTCGGGCTGACCGTCCCGGAAACCGGCCGCGTGGATCGCCGTCCACCCGGTCAGGATAGCGGCTGCGGATCGGGTCTGGAGCCGAGCGTCAGGTCGACCACCTCGCGGGCGTCGTCACGCACGACCTCGACCTCGATCGTATCGCCGGGATCGGTTTCGAGGGCGAGAAACGCCGAGAGGCGCTCGCGGTTCGGGATCGTCCAGTCGTCCATGCGGACGACAACGTCGCCGCCGACGGCGACGTCGCGCCCGCGGATCTCCTGATCGCGAGAGGCGCCTTCGAGAACCCCATCCGAGGGACCTCCCGAGAGGACCTGCGCGATGTAGACGCCCCATGAGATCGGCAGTTCGTTGGCCTCGATGATCCGGGGAGTGACGTCGCGCAGTCCGACGCCCATGTAGGAGTGTTCGTATTCGCCGTCCTCGATCAGCGCGGGCACGACGTTTTCGACCATCGCGGCGGAGATAGCGAAGCCGACGTTGTCGCCGCCGCCGGAGTTGACGACGCCCTCGACGTTGCCGTCCAGGGTCACGAGCGGGCCGCCGCTGTTGCCGGGGTTCAGCGCCGCGTCGGTCTGGACGCCGTCGGCGATCGAGAAGTCCGACTGCGGGATCTGAATGTTCCTGTTGCGCCCGCTGATGACGCCGGTCGTGAACGAACTCGTGAAGTTGAACGGGTTCCCGATCGCGGCCACGGACGTCCCGACTGCGTGAGGGTCGTCCACCAGCGACAGCGCGGTTGCCTCATCGGGCTTGTTGCGGACCTCGATCACGGCGAGGTCGCTGTAGACGTCCCGGCCCACGACGCTGGCCTCGCGCCAGCCGATCTCCGTGAACCAGACGTAGGGGTTCTCGGTGTTCTGGACGACGTGCTCGTTGGTCACGAGATAGTCGTCCTCGAACACCCAGCCAGTGCCGCCGGAGTCGGGTTCCTCGGTAGCTTCGACGCGGATGGCCGCCACTGACTCCACCAGATCGCGGTACACCTGGGTGAACTCGGCCTCCGCGACTAGTTGATCGCCGTCCTGGGAGGGTGGTTCGAACTCGTCGGGGAACTCGTAGGACCGCTCTGCGGTCGCCTCGCCCGGTGCGTTCAGCGAGCAGCCGGCGATGGCGGCCGAGAGCGTCGTCCCAGCAGCACCGAGTAACCGGCGTCGCGTCAGCCGCGGTTCGTCCATACTTGCCTGTTGGCCGGCACGGAGATAAATTGCCCGCCGCCCGTGTGCCGGGGGTGCACGCCCCGTGCTCGCCACCCGACACGAACCGCTTCGATCACTGATTGACGCGGTCCATGTGGTGGTTGACAACCGCCTGTCCACGGGTCCTGAGAGTATATAGCCAGACGTAACTCCGTCCAGTGCCAGGACAGTCCATCGGCTGTGTCATGGCCCGAACAACGGGATTTGGGACGGTATGGTGTAACTGAATCACGTCTGGCTGTATAACGGCTCCGGCGCACGTAACGGTTTTGCGCCGGCCGTCCGGAGATGGGGTATGGTCTCAGAGCTGTTCGACGAGGCGCGCTGGGAGCCGGTCGACGGCTTCGCGTTCTCGGACCTCACCTACCACCGGGGCACCGACGTGCCGGCAGTCAGGATCGCCTTCGACCGGCCGGCGGTCCGCAACGCGTTCCGGCCGGAGACAGTCGACGAACTGTACAGGGCGCTGGATCACGCCCGGAGGCAACCGACCGTCGGCTGCGTGTTGCTGACCGGCAACGGCCCCTCACCGAAAGACGGCGGCTGGGCGTTCTGCTCCGGTGGCGACCAGTCGATCCGCGGCGAGTCCGGCTACGAGTACCAGGACGACGAGGCGGGGGCGAGCAACGGTGAGCCGGCGACAGAACAGGGCGTCGGCCGCCTGCACATCCTGGAGGTCCAGCGGCTCATCCGCTTCATGCCCAAACCCGTCATCTGCGTCGTTCCGGGCTGGGCTGCGGGTGGCGGCCACTCGCTGCACGTCGTCTGTGATCTGACGCTCGCAAGCGAGGAGCACGCGCGGTTCAAACAGACCGACGCTGATGTCGCTTCCTTCGACGGCGGCTTCGGCTCGGCGTACCTCGCCCGCCAGGTCGGCCAGAAGAAGGCCCGCGAGATTTTCTTCCTCGGGCGGACCTACGACGCGGTCGAAGCCGCAGAGATGGGAATGGTCAACGAGTCGGTACCCCACGAGGACCTAGAGGAGCGCGCAGTCGAGTGGGCCGACGAGATCACGCGGAAGTCGCCGATGGCGATCCGGATGCTGAAGTACGCGTTCAACCTCGCCGACGACGGGATGGTCGGCCAGCAGGTGTTCGCCGGCGAAGCGACGAGGCTGGGCTACATGACCGAGCAAGCCCAGGAGGGTCGCGACGCGTTCAACGAGGACCGGGAGCCCGAGTTCCGGGTGGGACCGTTCAGACCGCGAGGGCCACGTCGACGACCATCATGACGATGAAGCCGACGACGAACGTGAGCGTCGCGAAGTCCTCGTAGCCGTGGCCGTGGCTGGCGGGGATCATCTCGCGGAAGATGACGGCGATCATTGCGCCCGCGGCGAAGCCGGCGGCGACCGGGAACACGTCCGTGATGACGGAGACGAGCGCGAAGCCACACACTGCCGCGACAGGTTCGGGGATCCCGCCGGAGAGAGTCGTGTACAGCGCCGTTTTGGGCCGTGAGACGCCCGCAGAGACGGCCGGGACGGCCATCGCGAACCCGTCGGGGACGTTCTGGACGGCGATCGCGAACGCCAGCGCCAGCCCCAGCGCCTCCTCGCCGCTGGCGAAGGCAATCCCGACGGCAAGCCCCTCGGGAACGTTGTGGATCGTGATTGCGGCGCCGACGAGCATCGCCCGCCGCAGGCCGTCCTCACCGTCCACCCGGGGCCCTTCCGAATGTTCGCCGGCGAACTCCAGGTGGAGGTGCGGCAGCAGGGCGTTCGCGGCCAGCAGGAACAGTCCCCCGAAGAGGATGCCGCCGCCGACTTCGCCGAGGCTCCCCAGCTCCAGGCCCGGCAACACGAGCGCGAACACGGCGGCACCGAACATGATGCCGGCGGCGAGTCCGACCGCGGCGTCGTAGACCCGGTGGCTGATCTTGTCCGTGAGCAGCGTCGGAAAGGCGCCGAGTCCGGTCGCACAGCCCGCAGCCCCTGCAATGAGCGCGACATCCAGCACTGTAACCATCGACGTATCAACTGTTCCCCGAGTTCCCAGAAAAATCAACCGTTTTCCGAGCGCTGCTCTAGGTGGAGCAGGCGCAATACCAGTGCTGATAGTCACTGTTTACCGGGTCGACCGCACGACTGCGTGTGGTCGATCCCCGGAATGATTCACAATAATCACTATCAGGGGAACCGTAGTCGCTTTGGGCCTTCCGCCCATAGTCCCCTGTAATGACAGCGACAGCCGAGGTCTCCCGCCGGGAAGCGTGGGTGATGGCCGCCCGCCCCCAAACGCTCCCTGCGGGGGCGTCGCCAGTGCTTGTCGGCGTCGGGCTGGCTGTCGCAGACGGCGTGTTCGCGTGGCTGCCCGCGGCTGCCGCGCTGCTCGGTGCCCTCCTGATCCAGATCGGGACGAACTTCGCCAACGACTACTACGACGCGGTCAAGGGAACCGACGACGCCGACCGGGAGGGGTTCACCCGCGTCACTGCCGGCGGCCTGATCGCACCCGAAGCTGTCAGGCGCGCGATGGCGCTCACCTACACACTGGCGCTGGTCGTCGGCGTGTATCTCGTCGCCATCGGCGGCGTGCCGATCCTCGTTGTCGGGCTCTCCAGCATCGTCGCCGGGCTGCTGTACACCGGCGGCCCGTACCCCTACGGCTACTACGGGCTGGGCGACCTGTTCGTGTTCGTTTACTTCGGTCTCGTTGCCGTGACCGGAACGTACTACGTCCAAGCGGTGGCAGTCCAGAACGTCGGACTGTTGCCGGTCGGGATTCCGTCGGGGACGGTCACCGCAGGTGCGGTGCTTGCGGGGGCCGCCGCGGGTGCGCTGGCGACCAACATTCTGGTGGTCAACAACGTCCGCGACCGCGAGAGCGACCGGGCGGCCGGCAAGCGGACGCTTGCGGTCATGATCGGCTACCGCTGGTCGCGAATCGAGTATCTCGCGATGCTCGGCGTTGCCTACGCCGTTCCCGTCGTCTGCTGGCTCGCACTCGATTTCCACCCGGGCGTATTGCTCGCGCTGACGACGGTGCCGCTGGCCGCGGCTGTCAGCCGGACCGTCCTGACCGAAACCGGCGGTGACGCGCTCAACCCGGCACTCGAACGGACCGGACAGCTGCTGGCGCTGTACGCCATACTGTTTACAGCCGGCCTGATCGCCCCGGAGGTAGTCGCATGATCGAGATCGAGCAGTTCACGGTGCAGTTGCGCTCGCCGCTGGAAACCGCACAGGGCCGGATCGCCGAGCGCTCGGGCTTTCTGATCACGCTGGAGCACAGCGGCGCGACCGGCGTCGGCGAGGCTACGCCGCTGGCAGGGTGGACAGAGTCGTTCGAGGAGTGTCGGGAGGCGCTCGAGCGGGCCCAACAGGTCGCGACGGAGCTGGACTGGGGCGTGGCGCTGGCGAAACTCGACGCCCCTGCGGCGCGCCACGGCCTCTCGCTCGCACTCGCGGAGGCGCGGGCTCGGGCGGCCGAGCAGCCCCTGTACCGCTCGCTGGACGGCGACCGGACGGTCACGCGCGTCCCGGTCAACACGACGATCGGGACGCGCGCGGACGACCCCGACGCGGCCGCACGGCTCGCTGAGGCGGCCGTCCAGGCCGGCTACGACTGTCTCAAGCTAAAAGTCGGCGCGCTCGGCGTCGAGGAGGACGTCGAACGGGTGCGTGCGGTCAGGAACGCCGTCGGCGACGGGATCACGCTCCGTGTCGACGCGAACGGCGCCTGGCGGCCCGACCAGGCCGAACGGGCGCTTGCGGCGTTAGGCGAACTCGACGTCGAGTACGTCGAGCAACCGCTGTCGACAGCCGAACTGAGCGCCCACGCCCGGCTCCGGGACAGCCCCGTCGACATCGCGCTAGACGAGTCGCTTGCGGCACACGACGTCGAGCATATCATCGACGTGGAGGCAGCGGACGTACTCGTGCTCAAACCGATGGTACTCGGCGGCCCGGATCGGACTGTCGAGGCGGCATGCCAGTGCCGAGATGCGGGTATCGACCCCGTCGTCACGACGACGTTCGACGCCGCCGTCGCCCGGACTGGGGCCGTCCACGCTGCCGCGACAATCCCGGACGTTCGACCCTGCGGTCTGGCGACCGGCGACCGGCTGGGCTCGGATCTCGCGCCGGATCCTGCCCCCGTCTCGGACGGCTGGATCACTGTACCACAGGAGCCGGGCCTCGGCTTCGCGGACCGACCCTGAGCCATGACCGACCAGCCCCCGCCACTCCACTTGGAGCCGCTCCGCCAACGCGCGGCGGCCACACCCGAGCGGACTGCCCTCGTCGATCGCACGAAGTGGGCGAGTGAAGATGACGACCGCTGGACGTATCGGGCGCTCGACGCTGCCGTCGAAGAGGTGGCGGTACGCCTCGACGACCGCCTCCCGGATAACCCACCCTCCAGGCGCATCGGTCTCGCAGTCTCGCCGGGCACCCCATTCGTCGCCACCCTGTTTGCGGCGCTCCGTCTGGGATGGACAGTAGCGCCGCTGGATCCGGGACTGCCTGATCGGGAACTCGCCATCCGGGTCGACCGCCTCGACCCGGCGCTGGTGGTCTGCGACCGCGATTCAGAGGCGTCCTGCCTGGCGACTGACCGGCCAGTGGCGTCGGTCGGCGAACCGCACGATGGGACAGTTCCCCGGCTGCTCCCGCGCGTAATCGAGCGCACCCACCATTCCGCGGGGGGCCAGCACTCGGTTACAATCGGCGAGAACGAGTCGACGTCCGGCGGTGATCGGGCCGCACTGATCCTGTTCACGTCCGGCACCACGGGCCGCCCCAAAGCCGTACAGCTCACGCTGTCGAACCTGTTTGCGAGCGCCGTGGGATCGGCGTTCAGGCTCCGCGTGGACCCGGACGGCCGCTGGCTCGGCTGCCTGCCCGTCCATCACATGGGTGGGCTGGCTCCGGTCTTCCGCTCGGTCTGGTACGGCACGACGCTCGTCCTGTCGGGATCGTTCGACGCCGACGGAACGCGGGAGGAGATCCGCTCACAGTCGATCACGGGCGTCTCGCTCGTCCCGACGCAGCTGAAACGGCTGCTCGACGCCGGCTGGACGCCCTCCGAACACCTCCACAGCGTGCTGCTCGGTGGCGCACCTGCCGGGGAGTCTTTGCTCTCCCGGGCCCTCGATGCAGGGGTTCCCGTCTACCCGACCTACGGTCTGACCGAAACCGCCTCGCAGGTGGCGACAGCGCGACCGGCTGACGTCCGGGAGCACCCCGACATTGTCGGGCAGCCGCTGCTGTGGACGCAGGTAACCATCCTCGACGACGGCGAGCCGGTCGGGTTCGGGGAGCGCGGCGAGGTCGTCGTCGACGGGCCAACCGTGACGCCCGGGTATATCGATGATGATACGACGGCTGCCGCGTTCGGGGAGTACGGTCTCCACACTGGAGATCTCGGCGTCGTGGACGCCGACGGTCGCCTGCGGATCCTGGGACGGATCGACGACGTGATCAACACCGGCGGGGAGCTCGTGGCCCCCGCCGAGGTCGTCGCGGTGCTGGAATCCCACCCCCACATTGCGGAGGCAACCGTCGTCAGTCTCGACGACCCGGAGTGGGGTAAGCGGGTCGCCGCGCTGGTCGTGCTGGCTGACGCGGAGGACAGCAGCGACAACCCCGTCAACGTCGAGACAATCCGTGAGTATTCTCGGGGACGACTCTCGGATTACAAGCTTCCGAAAACAGTCGTCACGACGGAGCGACTGCCGCGGACGGACTCCGGAACGATCGACCGCGAGGCAGTCGCTACGGAGATCGAACGACGAAAGAACAGGTCGTAAGCGACAACCTTTACAGTCCGGGGACGTTCTCTTCTGCTTCCAGCAGTTCGTGGTAGCGGTTGCGGATGGTCACTTCCGAGATGTTCGCCACCTCGCTGACCTGGCTCTGGGTGACCTTCTCGTTGGTCAAAAGCGAGGAGGCGTACACCGCGGCGGCCGCGAGCCCGACTGGCGATTTGCCGGAGTGGACGCCCTGCTCTTTGGCGTTCTGGAGCAGCTGACGGGCGCGCCGTTGGACCTCCTCCGAGAGGCCGAGGTCGGAGACGAACCGCGGGACGTAGCTCTCGGGGTCGGCTGGTTTGATCTCCAGGTTCAGCTCCCGGACGACGTACCGGTACGTGCGGGCGATCTCGTCTTTCTCGACCCGCGAAACCTTCGTCAGTTCGTCCAGCGACCGCGGCGTGCCTGCCTTCCGGGCCGCAGCGTACAGCGCGGCCGTGGCGACGCCCTCGATGGAGCGCCCCGGCAGCAGATTCTCCTCCAGCGCGCGGCGGTAGATGACGCTGGCCGTCTCGCGGACGTTTTCGGGGAGACCGAGCGCCGACGCCATGCGGTCGATCTCGCCGAGTGCCTGCTTGAGGTTGCGTTCCTTGGAGTCACGGGTCCGGAACCGCTCGTTCCAGGTGCGCAGCCGTTGCATCTTCTCGCGCTGGCGGCTGGAGAGGGCGTTCCCGTAGGCGTCTTTGTCCTGCCAGCCGATGTTCGTCGACAGCCCCTTGTCGTGCATCATGTTCGTCGTCGGTGCGCCGACGCGTGACTTCTCG
>PXSQ01000034.1 GCA_003022725.1 Halobacteriales archaeon SW_7_65_23
CTCAGCGACCGCCAACGATCCGAGGGCTTCCAGTCTTGTGTTTGAAAGCAGTCGTTCCGCTGACCTCCTCAAATGATACGTACGCAGACACAGTGTGGATCGCTACTTCGGTCCTGAACGATTCTATGACACGCTAGAATAAGAATTACAGCCACCAGTATGAAACTCGTCCCCGCGACGGGGCTCGCGGTCACTCGGTTCCCGCGGACTCGTCGACGTTCTCGCCCTGGTAAGTCCCGTCGTACTCGGACTCGTGGTTCGCCTCGGCGAGGACGAGCTGGGCGATCCGGGCGTCGCGTTCGAGGTGGATCTCGTGGTGGACTTCCAGCAGCCCCTCGCCGCGGCCCTCGTAGCCGGCGTCCCAGACGGCCGTATCCAGTATACAGGAGTTGCGCAGCAGCGACGAGCGGGGGTACAGAAAGCCGACGTGGCCCGCCGGAATCCGGACGTGGTCGGCGTACTGGACGATATAGCCACCCGGCGGGAGCTCGTACACGCCGTCGGTCGGCTCGACCTCGCGGCGGTCGCCGATCGCCGTGCCGTCGCGCCAGATCCGGCCGGGGGCCGTCTGCTCGAACACGGCGCCGAGCCGGAGGTCGATTCCGTTGGGCTGTACCTGCGCCGGGCGGAGGTCGCCGAGGTGGTCGGCGACGAACTGGCCGCTTTTGAACATGGCCGGTGGTGGGGGGCAGGCGTGCAAAACGCTACCGGTCCGGCGAGCGCCCACGAAACGACCCCGATCGGGCGGGGACCGCCCGCGTGGACGAGGTAACGGACGCAACAGCACCTTTTTTACCTCCGGATAGCGGAGATTGGGACGCTATGGGACAGACACTCACCGAGAAAATCCTCGAGGACCACCTCGTCGAGGGCGAACTCGAACCCGGCGAGGAGATCGGCCTCGAGGTCGACCAGGTGCTCACGCAGGACACGACAGGCACGATGGTCTGGCTGCAGTTCGAGGCGATGGGGATCGACGAAGTCCAGACCGAGCTGGCCGCGCAGTACTGCGACCACCAGACGTACCAGTTCGACTTCAAGAACACCGACGACCACCGGTTCCTCCGCTCTGCTGCCGGCACGTTCGGCGCGCACTTCTCGCGGCCGGGCAACGGCATCTGCCACCAGGTGCACAAGGAACACTTCGCTGCGCCGGGCAAGACGCTGCTTGGCTCTGACTCGCACACCCCGACGCCGGGCGGGATGGGGCAGTTTGCCATCGGCGCCGGCGGGATCGACATCGCCGTCGCGATGGGCGGCGCACCCTACTACACGGAGATGCCCGAGATCGTCAACGTCCGCCTGGAAGGCGAGCTCCCCGCGTGGGCGACCGCCAAGGACGTCATCCTGGAGCTGCTCCGGCGGCTCACCGTCAAGGGCGGCGTCGGCAAGGTGCTGGAGTACACCGGGCCGGGCGTCGAGTCGCTGACGGTTCCCGAACGGACGACGATCACCAACATGGGGACCGAGCTGGGTGCGACCACCTCGATCTTCCCGACCGACGAGCACACCAGGGACTACCTCGAACGCCTCGGGCGGGCCGAGGAGTACGTGGAGCTCCAGCCCGACGAGGACGCCGAGTACGACGACGAGGTCGTCGTCGACCTCTCGGAGCTCGAACCGCTGATCGCCGAGCCGTCGATGCCGGACAACGTTGTCCCCGTCCGCGAGGTCGAAGGGATCGAGGTCGACCAGGTCATCATCGGTTCCTGTACGAACGGCGCCTACGAGGACATCCTGCCGGCCGCGAAGATGCTCGAAGGGCGGACGGTCAACCAGACCACCGGGATGATCGTCGCCCCCGGCTCCAAGCAGTCCTCGGAACTGCTGGCCCGCGAGGGCTGGGTCGCCGAGATGATGGCCGCCGGCGTCAACTTCTCGGAGGCCACCTGCGGCGCGTGTATCGGCAACGGCCACGTTCCCGCCTCCGACTCCGTCTCGCTGCGGACGTTCAACCGCAACTTCGAGGGCCGGTCGGGGATCGAGGACGACTCGGTGTACCTCTGCTCGCCGGAAGTGGCGACCGCCTCCGCCCTCGCGGGCGAGATCGTCGATCCGCGCGACCTGGCGGAGGAACTGGGCGACCTCGAGGACCCCGGCCTGGAGATGCCCGAGCAGTTCGACGGCTCGAAAGCCGACCTCATCGCCCCCGACGAGGCGCCCGACGACGACCTCATCAAGGGGCCGAACATCGGCGACGTGCCGCTGAAAGAGCCCCTGGAGTCCGAACTCAAGGGCCCCGCGCTGCTGAAGATGGGTGACAACATCACGACCGACCACATCATCCCCGCGACCCAGGAGATCCTGATGTACCGCTCGAACATCGAGCGGCTCTCGGAGTTCACCCTCTCGCGGGTCGACGACACCTTCGCCGACCGCGCGAAGCGCTCCGACGGCGGCTTCCTCGTCGCCGGCGAGAACTACGGCCAGGGCTCCTCCCGCGAGCACGCGGCGATGTGCCCGATGCACCTCGGCGTCGAGGGCGTGCTCGCACGGAGTTTCGCCCGCATCCACCGCGCGAACCTCTTTAATTTCGGGCTGATCCCGCTGCTCATCGACGAGGACACCTACGAGAACATCAACCAGGGCGACGACATCGAGATCGTCGACGACGTCGACGCCGGCGTCCGCTCCGGCCAGGAGGAGTTCACCGTCCGCGTGAACGACGACTGGGAAGCGACCGCGATCCTGGACGCCAGCGAGCGCGAGCGCGCGATCCTGGCGGCCGGCGGCCGGCTGCCGTACGTCCGCCAGCAGCACGAGGACGGCGGCGCCGCCGCGCCGAGCGACGACTAACGCTGTCGACCTCCCCGTTTTTTGCTGCAGCACGACCCACCCCTCAGGGTGCACACTACCCGCGCGCAGCTGTCGGTATAAAAAGCTACCGGGGATGCGACCGGCGGGCGCAAAACTGCCGTGGGTTTACCGGTGTGAGAAAATCAGTACAGACGATGCGGTTTCACACTCGGGCGACGGGCGATGCGGGAAGCGAGCTACCGCTGCTCGAGGACTGCGAGTCAGCGTTCCGCGACGCCCAGCGGGTCGTCGGCCGGAAGTGGCACCCGATTATCGTCTACCACCTGCTCGACGCGGGGCCGCTGGGGTTCAGCGAACTCAAAGATCGGGTGGATGACGTCTCTTCGAAGATGCTCGCCGAGAGCCTCGACGACCTGCAGGCGGCGGGGTTACTGGAGCGCGAGCAGGTGCGGGAGGGCCCGACCCGCGTCGAGTACAGCCTGACAGAGCGGGGAGCGGCGCTGGAGCCACTGCTCGTCGAAATGCTCCGGTGGGGGACCACCCACGGTCCGGTCACCGAGGCGGATCGGTGATGTCCTCCCGGGTCGCGACACCGGTGACTTCGAAGCGTGCACCGCCGCGCTCGCTGGCGACGGTCCGGACCGTCCCCCCATTCGGCGAAGCGGTCGGCGACCGCGTGATCGACACACTTCGCGACAACGGCATCGAGCGCGTGGTGGCCGAGGACGGCAACCTCGACGTGGACGAGTAGACCGCACACTCACGGAGACTCGCCAAGCATCGACTGGTCGTCAGTACTCGCCCAGCGTCGACTGGCCGCCGTCGCCAGCGTAGTCGGCGGCCGCCCGCAGGGTTTCGGTGAACGCTTCGCCCTGGCTGGGGTCGTACAGCGTCGCCGCGGGGTGGACGCAGATCATTACCGGCCAGGTTTCCTCGCCGATGGTCGCCTCGAAGATCTCGCCGGCCTCGGCCGTGACGCCGACGTCGCGTCCCAGCAGGTGCTCGGAGGGGACCTTCCCGAGGGTGATCACCAGCGACGGCTCGATAGCCGCGATCTCGCGGGCGAGGTACGCCCGGCAGTTCTCCCGTTCCTCGACGTGGGGGTCGCGGTTCTCCGGCGGGCGACACCGGACGGTGTTCGTGATGCGCACGTCCGCCCGGTCGAGGCCGACGTCCCGCAGTTCTTCGTCGAGCACCTGGCCGCTCCGGCCGACGAACGGCTCGCCCTGCTCGTCCTCGCTGGCGCCGGGCGCTTCCCCGACGAACACGAGGTCCGCGTCGGTCGGCCCGGTGCCGTTGACGATCTGACTCCGCGACTCGACGAGCGCCGGACAGCGCTCGCAGGCGGTCGTCGCCAGCCGCTCGCCGTCCCAGGTGCCTCCCTCAATGTCGTCCTCGGTCATGTTCCCCGTTCCGTCCGCCTGACCCAAAGAAGCTCTCCCTTCGAACGCAACTGCTTGATGGTCGGCGTGTTTCCGGCGACGGGATCCCGGCCGCGTCCATTCCATTCAGATGCCGAGAGTGAGAGTTACTCTGTCTCTTCTGCGTTCAGGAACGCGTCGATCCCGTCGAACAGCCGCCCAATCGTCTCCGTGCCGGTGAACGGATTCAGGAGGACAACTCGCAACCACCGACTGTCACGGTAGGTCGGCAACGACACGAAGATGTCGTGCTCGGAGAGCAACACCTGCTGGAGCCGACTGTTCAGGTCGTCCCGTTCCGCCGGCGGACACCACTCGGGCGCTGCCCGGAAGCAGACAATGTTCATCTCCGGCTCGCTGGCCAGCTCCAGCGCGTCGTGTTCGAGGACGCGGTCGCGAACCGTGGCCGTCAGCCGGTAGCTCTCGTCGATCAGCTGTTCGAGTCCGTCGCGGCCGAGATGCTGGAGGGTGAGCCACAGCTTCAGGATTTCTGCCCGTCGAGTTCCCTGAACGCTCACCTCGCCGAGATTCGGGATCGCGTCGTCGCCGCGCATGTACGGTGCCCCGATCCGGAACTCCTCCTGCAGGACGTCGGCGTCGACGAACAGCGCCATCGCACAGGTCTTGGCGACGTAGCACCACTTCTGGGGGTTGAACGTCACCGAATCGGCAGCCTCGATCCCGTCAAGCCGGTCCCCCTCGGCGTCGGAGAACACGAGCGCCCCGCCGTAGGCCGCGTCGACGTGAAACCACAGGTCGTGGTCGTCGGCGACGTCGTGGATCGCCGGCAGCGGGTCGATGTTACCGGTCGTCGTCGTCCCAGCTGTCGCGACGACACAGAAGGGCGCTCTACCATTCCGTTCCGTCCGTTTGATTGCCTTCGCCAACGACCCTGGCTCCATCCGGGAGTGGTCGTCGGTCTCGACCGCGACGACGGCATCCGTCCCGAGTCCGAGGAGCATCGCGGCCTTCTGCAGAGACGTGTGCGCGACCTCGGACGCGAACAGCACGGGCTCGCGGTCCAGTCCGGCGAGGCCGCCCTCGTGGATGTCGAACGTTTGGTTCCGGGCGACCGACAAGGCATGGAGATTCGCGAGGCTCCCCCCGCTCGTGAGCACCCCGCCGGCGTCGGGTCCGAGGTCGAACTCGCCGGCGATGGTCTCGGTCACTTGGACTTCGAGTTCCGAGAACACCGGCGACATCTCCACGCTCAACATGTTGTTGTTGACCGCCGACGCGACCAGATCACCGAGCACGGAGACAGTCGTCGGCATCGTGTCCATGTGGCCGATGTAGCCCGGATGCGCGGGATTCATCGACCCGTCGACGATCGTCTCGAGATCGTCGAGCAGGTCATCGTGGGTCTGCGAAGACTCAGGGATCGTGACCGCGGGAGCGGTCGAATCCGTCGGTAGCGGCGACCGGTCCTCGGCCCCTTCGAGCTGTTCGAGGAGTTGGTCGAGAACGTCCTCGGCGAGGTCATGGACGGCGTCGGCGTTGTTCCCGGACGGGTCAATGAACCCTGC
This sequence comes from Halobacteriales archaeon SW_7_65_23, assembly GCA_003022725.1. GTDB lineage: Archaea > Halobacteriota > Halobacteria > Halobacteriales > Haloarculaceae > Halovenus. The sequence goes on from PXSQ01000034.1 coordinate 5,705, forward strand.
TTTGGGCATATTGGAACGGTTCATACATATCCTCTTGGCGCACAGTGACATCGATTGTGGGGGTTGATCGAGGGTTTGAACGGACTTCGAACTGTTGAACGGGATAGCTTCAAACTTACTATCAGCTATATAATTCCTACCACCGTTCGATCAAATGCCACCGATGGTACAACCGTCACATGCGGATCGAGCCGTATCGTATCGCACTGTCAATGTCGACGGAGTCGAGGTATTCTACAGAGAGGCAGGAGCCGAGACCGACCCCACTCTCGTGTTGCTCCACGGCTACCCCTCTTCGTCACATATGTACCGAGACCTGATCCCGCGACTCGCTGAGGAGTTTCACGTCATCGCGCCGGATTATCCCGGGTTCGGGCACAGCGACCGACCTGCCGTCGACGAGTTCGAGTACACGTTCGACCACCTCGCCGAATTCACGGCATCAGTCCTTCAGAACCTCGACGCGACTCCCTGTGCGTTCTTCATTCAGGACTACGGGGCCCCTGTCGGGTTCCGGATTGCGGTCGAGCATCCCGACTGGATCGAGGCGTTCGTCGTCCAGAACGCCAACGTCTACGAGATCGGGATCACTGACGAGTTCCGTGATCTACTGGAACCGGTCTGGAACGAACGGACCGCAGCGACCGAGAAGCCCGTGTTAGAGTTCTTCGAACCGGAGGGCACCAAGTGGCTCTACCAGACGGGGGCACGTGAACCGGACCGTATGAACCCGGATGCGTGGACCCATGACCAGTACGTTCTCGACCAATCCGACAGCGACCTCATTCAGTTGGACCTACAAGCGAATTACCACACAAACATCGAACAATACCCAGAGTGGCAGGCGTATCTCCGCGAGCACCAGCCACCAACGCTGGTTGTCTGGGGAAAAAACGACCCCATCTTCGGTCCAGAGGGCGCCCGCGCGTTCGGGGATGACCTCGACACGGTGGAGATTCACCTATTCGACACAGGTCATTTCGCCCTCGAAGAAGACTGCGAGGAAATCGCGAAGCTGACCCGCGAGTTCCTCACCGACCACGTCGTGGCGGACTGATTGGCACGGGACACCGCTCATTCAGCAGCGGTCAGTCGAACCGCTCTTCGATCTCTTCTAACTGGCTGATGATGTCAGCAACAGCGTCGCCCTTCTCAGTGAGTTCGTACCGGGTCGATGGCGGCGTCGTGTCCTGTACCGAGCGGGAGACGATGTCCTGTTCTCCCAGTTCTTTCAGCCTCGTCGAGAGAGTACTCGCCGGAATCCCACCGATGGTATCCTTGAGTTGGTTGAATCCCATCGGCTCGTGGTCAAGACACCGGACGATGTGGAACGTCCACTTACAGCCAAGCGCTTCCCAGATACCGCCCCACTCCTGGGGCTGCCCCTCGCGAAGATCGGCCATCGGTTCGATGTTTCAAACCTACTAACTTCAATTTGACTACTCCATTTACATCAATGGGAAGCGAACCGCCGCAGTCCATCGCTTGCGCTCGATATTCGGTCCTGATACTGGTGGCTGTACGTACGTGAAAACCCGAATTGAGAATCCAGGCGGAACGGGTCTGTCTCCGCAGATAGCAGAGACTGGTGAGTAAATTATCGCCGCCCCGTCCAGTCATTCTGTGCCCTGTCGCCGTAGCTTCCGCAGTTGTCGATAAACCGATTACTGCGATATAAAATGCGCGCGGCGCCGGTACCGCCGCAGCGCGCTGGTCCCTCTCGCTGTGTCTGTTTTCGGTCGAACGTCGGCGTCGCGCCGGAGCTGCCGCCGGTCACGTCCCGGCCGGCAAACCGGTATCGTTCGGCGATCCGTCGAGCGTTCCCCTGGCAGTTCATTCCGGGGAGCAGTAGTCGAGTCGTTTGCAGTTCTCCGCCACCGTTGGACCATTATTTCGGGTCATACTACTGGCTACCGCCGGAGACGCCATCCCTGTTTCTCGAAATATTCCGACCTGGTCGTTGGAACGTTTCAACGCTGAACCTCGGAACGTTCCAACTGGTTCGGTCCCGCCGTCAGTCATTGGCTCGAGGACAGTGGCTGCTGGGACGATCGCGGACTCTCGTAGTACCCGTGTTCGACAGCGGCCCGCAATGCGTCCTCCTGTTTGGGGGAGAGGTCGCTGCTCCCCGTTGTCGTCTCGACCGGCGAGGAGGCGTCGGTCAACCGCTGGAAATCGACGTCGATGCCGTCGGCGACGCGCTCCTCTAGCTCGTCGAAGAACGCGCGGACGTCACCCTCGCCCGAGTGGACGATGCGCTACGTGGTACAGCGCTCCGTTTTGGTCGCCTCGGGGGACGCACGCCGCGATTTTCGCTGCAATCGCCCGACGGAGCCCGTGCTCTCCCGACCGATCGGACTGAGCCCGCGGTTCCAGCCGCCGCCGAATTTGATATTGCGTCATGTGATTTATGAACTACCGTGGCCGAACGCGCTGGTCTTATACGAATCGGGCGATTACGCGGCGACAATGGTGGAGAACGTCGCGAGCGAGATGGCGGAGCTGGAGGCCGAGGACTTCTACATTCTCTCGGGCTTGGAGCAGGGGATGCGGTTCTCGGAGTGGGTAGCTCGCGAAAAGCTCCCGGAGTTTTCGAACCTGACCGAGGAGAACGTCGAGTCTTCCGGCTCACCTTCGAGGGGTACGACGCGCTCGCGCTGCACACGTTTGCCGAGCGCGAGACCATCGAGGGAATCGGCGCGCCGCTGGGCGTCGGCAAGGAGAGCGACGTTTACGAGGTCCGGTCGTATAAGCCCCTCGCACTCAAATTCCACCGCGAGGGGTACACCGAGTTCCGCGAAGTCAACCGCGAGCGCGAGTACACCGCCGACCGTGAGCACGTCTCCTGGCTGTACACCGCGCGGAAGGCCGCCGAACGGGAGTACGAGACGCTGGAAGCGCTGTATCCGACGGTGTCGGTCCCGCAGCCGATCGATCACAACCGCCACGCAATCATCATGGAGCGCATCGACGGCGTCGAACTCGCCCGCTCGAAACTCGAGGCCGAGCAGGTGGTCCCGGTGCTCGATCTGATCCTCGCGGAGATGGCCGCCGCCTACGACGAGGGGTACGTCCACGCCGACATGAGCGAGTACAACATCTTCGTCAACAGTGAGGGGATCACCATCTTCGACTGGCCTCAGGCTGTCCCGGTCGACCACGAAAACGGCGACGACCTGCTGGAACGCGACGTCGAGAACACCGTCGGCTACTTCCAGCGCAAGTACCCTCACAGCATCGCTGACGTCGACACGGCGGCACTCGCCGATGCGGTCGCGACGGATTCGTTCGAGTCCGTTCGCGAATTTGCCGAATCGTAACCGGAGCGCTTCTCTCGCCGTCGATCTGTGTTCCCGGCGGTTCCCGCTGTCGCGGCGGTATAAACCAAAAAACGCTATATAGAATCGTCCCGGTTGCGTTGCGATTGCCGGTCAAAACGTTCACGGATACCAGCACTCTCACGGCCTGAAACGACGATCTCGCCCGAAACTCTTCGGGTGAGTCTGACAGTTATCTGAAAGAACGGTTCAAAGAGGGGAAATCAGCGGAGAAAACGCGCTGCTGCCTATTGCTGCGGCTCAAGAAGGGCTGACCCGGAACGGGTACTACAGGAGTGAGTCCAGCTCCTTACCAAGCCACTTCAGAAACCGTGTGAGTGAAATTCGTGGTTTCTTCCGTGTCTCAATCACACCAATCCGGTCCTGCGTCAGGAAGTCCACCAGCAACCACATATTGTAGACGACACAGCCGAACGCGAAGTGGAACCATCGGACCTCGAATTCCTTCGATGTCGTCCACGCAGCGGCTTCCTTAACCGACGAGTACGAATTCTCAATTGCTCCACGATCGTTGTACTCTTCGATTTGTCTGGCTGCCCACCGACGGTCCAGGGCAACTTCATCACTGACGTCAAGATTCGTGGCAAACGGCTGTGGTGAACCCTCCGGATTAACGTCATCGTCCTCATCAGGTGGGAGTACCACCAGATTCGTGTACACCTTCTCGTTCGTTACTGTTCCCTTCACCGAACCGTGAATCGGGTGGTCCGACTTCACATACAGTGGAGTGTCTCGGTCCTCATCGTACCCGCGTTTGAGCTCATCGAATTGGTCGCAGATTGGTCCGACGCGGTGTTCGTCTTGCACTGCCGGAATGACGTACTTCAGATCCCTTTTCTCCAGGGCATGGATGGCATCTGCCGCGTAAAACTCCCGGTCAGCGTACACGCGTCGAATATTGACGTATTCGTTGGCAATCGAGAGGAGCCGTCTCGTGACATCCCCGATGTAGTACGTATTGTCTTTCCCGGGGTACGCTTCCGTGTCAGCGTAGTCGGTGCTGCCAAGTGGACTCACGCCGACGATGTAGTGCGTGTTCTGACCGACAATGACGGCAGTAGCGAACTTGTGACACCAATCATATCCTTTGTCCTCAGGTGCACCTTGGACCCAATCCATCTCGTCACGGTCGCCGTAGTAAGCGACATACGTGATGTCTAGCGCGATTTTTGCTCGCACACCGAACCGGGACCTGTTGTCGTTCTCAAGCTCCTGAAGTCGCGGCTTTGCCCGGGTGTACGTCTTCCGGAGTGCGAAATTCAGCAGCTTCGCAATCCCCTCAACCGACATCTCCTGGATTGCCTCAAGTAACGTCTCACCAGAAGGACCATCTTCGTAGAAGGGATCACCCGGCTCAGGATCCGGGTTTTTCTCATCACCAAGTTGGATTCCGCCGTCGTTCGCAGCTGAGTCGGTAAGCGCCGCGATGGCCTCCAGTACGAGTAACTCATCGTCGTCGTATATCGGATTGTCCGGTTGTGGCAACGACATTGAGGGAATAACCGTGGTCTTCATTTCACGAAGAACCTCCTTCCCTGTCTTCCGCAGCAGTCGTTGCTCAGTCCGTTGCGATATCCCCTCTTCTCCGTCAGCGTCACTTTCTACGGCATCAACGAGGGTGTAGCCGATCGGCGCACCGCGTTGACGGGAAATGTTACGAATGCGTTCGACAGCTACCTTTACCGTGGTTTCCAAATTACTGAATCGGTCATTCAGTCGGACTGGCTTGCACGTACTCTCGGACGGTAAGTTGTCCGCCTCAAATCCGAACGCCTGTGCGAGCTCTGGTTGGTCTTCAAGCCGGTCAGGAATGCCTGAGAACGATTCGTCCTCTACGAGCGCCCACACGTACGCGAGGAACATCGGGCGGAATGGCGTGCCGTCACGCCACTCAGGATGCCCCTCCTGGTCCTCGTAGAACGCAACGTCCAGTTGGGGAGCCAGGTCAACCCACGTCGTGTCTTCGTCGATGATCTCGGCAGCCTGCTTCGACAGGTGATTATCGACCGGCTCAACGGACGGTAACTCCTGCCCATCCCCGGTCATCGGTCCAGCCTCCCGGCCGGGTCTCTCGGGTGGGAGAGGACCGGCGGCCGATCGTGGGAGTGTGACCGTGTTCGAGGCATGAGTGAGTCGGGCGTCGTGTGTCTGATTTCTTACTCCAGATTGGGGTAAGATGGTAAGCGTGTAGCTTCCGCTTCCGAATTACAGGTTGCAGTTCAGGGGTATTGAAACAGGTGCGAAACCTGATACTACAGGTAGTTACAGTTTAGATTTACCTGGATTTGGAGTAAAACAGTCGTATGAAATGTCTGAACCACCGGGACCGCGCAGGATCCGGAAAGAGTTTCCGGAACACCGGATTCAGACCGAATTTAATCCGGAACTGTAGTTACTCCAGTCTGTGTTTATACTGTGATATTAGTAACTTGGCTGAGGGAATCATGATTACAAGCCCATGAGTGATAGCGATGAGAAGGAACTTGACGAATTCTTGGGGGAGAAAGGCGCGGTCGGGATTCTGAGTCAAATCGACCGTGACGACTCGAATACATCTGGTGAATTGAGTGATGCTGTTCGCGTCTCAGGGACCACGTATTCAAAACGTGTTGATGAAGCCCTTGCATTAGACCTGTTTGAAAGGGTCCCGAAAAAGCCCGAAGACCACGGAAACGTGAATCGATATCAGCTGACTAGACGTGGGAAGTCACTGAGAGCCGAGTTGAACTCACGCAGTGTGCTTGACACGCATCAAGCAGTCTTAGACGCAATACAGGAACTCGAAGAGGAAAAAGAGGAACTCACTGAATGGGCTTCCGACGCTGATATTGCTGACCCCGACTGGCCTTACATGGACTCCATCCCCGACGATATGCGATGAGGCTCCAATGGGTAGACATCAGTGACGCGGCGGGGCGAGATTCTTCATGCGGAAATCAGACTTCGGGACGTATTCGCCAGCGAGGACAGCCAGTTCTCGTGTGCGTTGGATGTCCGCCAGGTTATGTAAGAGGAGTTGTTCCCATTCGGCGTTTTTGAAGGCGGTGACAGCTGCCTCACTATCGGTGAACGGGTCGCACGTCTGTTCGCCGATTAGTTCGTCGTAGACGCCGACGAGATCGCGTGTCTCGTCCGTGTCGAACCGGTCAGTGACGGCAAGCATGTCGGCGTACGCCATGTCGGGGAACGGCCACTGCACGTCGCAAGTGACACAGGCGGTTCGGAGGAACGGCAGGTCGAATCCGCCGTTCCAGGTTTCGCCGTGATATGCGGTCAGATACTGCGCGTCGGTGTTGATGCGGTCGGCACTGATTTCTGCCAGCGTCGTCAGCAGCGCATGTTCGTCCGCACAGGCGGTCAGGTCGAGACGTCCGGCCGAGTGGGTATTGAGTCGGGCTTCCAGGCTGTCGGTGTCTACGCGCCGGCCAGCCGTGTTCAACAGGATGACTTCGCCAAGCTCGAACGCGAGGCCGGCGACCGTGATGACCGCACCGGGTTCTAATCCGCTCGTTTCGATATCGAACGCTATGGGGGCAAGCTCTCCCATGCACGACCCCTGACTACCTGTCTACAAGGGCGTAACCGGGGTGTTTCCGGAATTCTCAAAACGTCCTGTTGAATCATTATGACCCGTGGAGAGACGTTACGTGACAGGGTGATAGCGCCGGTCTTTCGTGTTGCCTTCGCTCCGAATCAGATCGTACTGCTCCAGCTTCGTCAGGTAGTTACGCATGGTTCGTTGTGTCTTCGGGTTCTTCACACGAGTACAGTACTCGTCGTAGAGGTCACCACTGCGAATCCCGTCGTGCCCTGTGATGATTTCGTAGATGATTTGCTGGTCGTCAGTAAGTCTCTCCGTGGTTTCCTGTTGGACCTCGGCTATGGCTTCCGGAACCGCGTTCCGAATCACGTCATTCGTGATCTCGTCGTGGTCGTTCTGGACAGCGAATTGTGTCGCGTTGCGGAGAATCCCGATTGCAACGCGAGCGTCACCCGCTGCGTGATTAGCGATTTTCTCTAGTCCGTCGTCGTCGATGACTCCGGGTTCAAGCCCCCACTGCGCGCGGTCACGCAGGATAGCGACCAACTCGGACAGGTTGTACTGCCCGAATTTGATGCGGACGCAACTCTGGAGACGGCTGCGAAGACGCTCATCGAGGAAGCTGAAGACGTCCTCTTCCCGGTTGGCGATGAGAATGAGCGTGAGGTTCGGTGTCCGGTGCAGGTCGTACAGCACGTCCTTGTCTTGGAGCTGGTCTACTTCATCGAGGATCACAACATAGTGCGGACCGTCATAGGCACGGAGTCGGTCAAGTAGCTCGTCCCGCGGTGTGGACTGCCGGTGAATGTCGAGTGTCTCATTGATGCCGTCAAGCACTGCGTACAGCGTTTTGAAGCGACTGTACTTCTCCCAACAGTTGACGTACTGGTGATTCAGGTCAACGACGTTCTCTCGGAGTTGCGTGACTGTGTGCCTGGCGATGCAGGTCTTCCCCGCCCCGGGCGGTCCAGTCAGAAACGATGGTGTCGGGTGGCCTTCGTTCGTTGCGATTGGGCGGAGCGTGTCCGATAAGTGACTCACTTCGGCATCCCGGTGCTTGACCTCACCAGGAATGAATTCCGGCTGTAAGACCCGGGCGTTCGTGATCATGGCGTGTCGACTGACTTCCAGAATAATAAGTGGAAGCGTGTACTTTCCGAATCTTCCGGAATAGCGTATAGATGCAAGGATGGGACTTCCAAAATATCCCGAATGGGATTGGATTTCTTGGAAGAGCTTATAGAGAGTCGTACGAGAAGGGTGATGATATCCGGTAATTTTCAGGGTTAAGGGTCGGAAAGGCCGGTTTCTTATTGTAAGCGAACTTTTTTATATTCACGTCCTCTAATCTCAGGTGAGGACGCAGGTCACTCCCTTGCCTTTGTGGCGGGGACTGACCTGGCAAGCATGTGCGGTCACAGCGCACGTGTGCTGACGTCCGGCGGTTCCTTTCCGTTACAACTCATCCAGCAGGTACCCTTGTACGACATCCGATTGTAACCGATTAGCGAGTGAATGAAGTGGTTGATCCCCCCACACATCATCCGATGAAGGTCGGCGTCCCTCGATCCATGCAGCCGCACGGTCGTGTTTTTGTTGTGATTGTCGTCGGTTACGGGAACGAAGGCTGTAGAGTGTAGAAGGAGGATCATCTGAGACATTCCAAGAGTCATCAATCCGCTGAATATCACACCCGAGTCCTTCAATACCACCTTCAGGAAGTTGGCTTCTGATGTATCCAGCAATATAATCTGCTGCAGTTATTTCTGGATAAACCCGGTCTCCATCTTGGAGTTGCGTGATGTATACCGGAGTAACTCGGTCGCCAAATCCATTGAATTGCCGTGTGGCTGCTCGTCGGAAGAGTTCTTGGCGAGAACCGTACATCCGAGAACCACCGTCATGAACCAGGGCTGCAGGGCCTTCATATTCCGGAATAGAGCCGGAACCACCAGTTAAGGCTTTGCTGGCGACAATACAGGCTGTAGCAGCTCGCTGATCAACAGTATACGTTCCCCACCCTGCAACGGCGTGCCACGTAATCGGGCTAGAGTCGAAAGAGGAGAGTAGTTGCTCAATAGTTCCTGATAACTCCGTTCCAGACATGCCTTGTGGGGTTGAACTTGACTTACTCTTCCACGGTTTGAGTCCGAGCTCAATGAGTAATTCGGCAAGAAGTTCTCCATGCGATCGCGGGCACTGGACGGCAGTCATAACGAACGGCCCGTCATGATGATTACCAGATTCATCAATCCCAACCACATGACTAGCATGTTGAACCGGTGGTTGTGTATCAACCACACCGTGCTCAAGCAACTCAATTTCCCGCAGCCCCGACGACATCTATACTGTTCCATAATAAGTACGTGCTGGATAAAAACCCTCAGCAAACAGACTACTGCTTTGGGAGGCTGCTCACTTCCCAATTGAGACGATTTACAGAAGTTTATTTGAAACCACGCCGAACTGCTAAGTAGGCGATTTCAAGAATGAAGGAAGACGACGCACGCGAACTTCGTCACGAACTAAGCCAGGAAATCGGGTCAGGGTGGGGTGTTCAACACGCGGAGAAAGATGTTAGTGAAGTCAGACGGCGAGTCAATTGGACTGTGACTGTCGTCCAGAAAAACAACCTCAGCAGAGAATTCAGACTCCCGCAATCCCTGTTTGAATTCGTTGATGACTATGACCTGTGGGTGGATGTTGATGCATCTGACCGGCGCGCAAAAATAACGTTGGACAACAAGGAATACAACGAGCTTGAGTTGACGGAAGCTGAGAAAGAACGCGAAGAATTGGAGGCCGCGATTCGTAGTGAGTTCGACTTGAACAGAGACGGTGTGGAAGCGCTTGCTGATGAGTACGATTCGGTTGATGAGATACTTGCAGCCTCACGGGAAGAACTGACTTCTGTCAAGGGAATCAGCGACCGACGAGCAAACAAGATCCTGCACCGGCACAGCAGCAAGTTAGCAAAACGTATGCGAGAAACCAGCGACAGTCGGACCATTCCGGTCATTGAAGACGAGGATGGAGTCCTTCGATTACCTGAAGAACTAGAAGACTCTGACTGAACACCAGAGAAGTCCCTGGAGAGCGCTTAGTTTAGTCGCTCATTGCTTTCGGCCGGACAGGGGTTGTCGGTGTCTTCACCGTTTCAGCGATGTACTTCCGCATCTCAACGTCATCACTCACTGATGCGACGTCAACACCGAGATCGTCGAGCCCGCACCGGTCCAACGCGCGTTTTAATTCACGAATGACGTACTCACCGTACGAGAATTCGGACGTGTGGTTCGAGAGCGGGACCCACCGGTACCCGTTTCGCTCACGTCCACGGTCGGTCGCAACGACCAGGAACACGTGCACGGTCTTCTCAACCGGCATCGCACCACCGTACCGATAACTGTACTGCTCAGAACACGTCGTGAACCCCCACTCATTGACCGCCGGGCAATCCTGCAGGAGCTCTTCAGCTGCCTCTTTCAAGCTCGTTGTAGTGACGTCAACAGTTTTTTTTCGGGAGTTTCGTGCCGTTACCGGTGTCGTGAGCGATGCATTCAACCGGGTCATCGGGTGGCCCGACAACGAGGATCGCGGCCGCAGTTCGTTGTTCCATCGTTGACTGTGATTTTATGTGCCAGGCGTATCAAGATACGCATAATGAGTCGAACGCCGCCGTAGTTAATGATCAGTTAGAACCATCACCTGTTGGGCAGGGGGAGCGACTGTTTTCACACACATCCATTGCCATCAGCATGTGGTTCAACGCATCAGCAAAATGCCGTTCAGCAGGCGCTCTTTGCCCGGCATGTGCGTAGTCACGAGCTTGGAATAATTCATCACAGGCTTTCCAAATATGCCACCTGGCTTCGGGAGCACCTGGTCGCAACCAGTTCTTTCCCTCCCCGTTGTCCTCAATGTTTCGTGCGTACTGGTCTTCAGCAGTCGCTATTAACGATACCAGCATCTCTCGCGGGTACCCGAGGTCATCGACAGTCTCTGAATCGGTCATTCGCTACTCACCACACCTGGATTCGGGTGTTCAGTGCCACTAGCATAGTATTTAGAGTACATACATAACAGAATGGTGTTGAACGGGATATACAGTCGGAAAGTCATCCTGCCGGGAAACGTCGAATACCATCCGAGAATTCTATTCTATCCCTATCACTCAATTTTGGACGCTGAACCTGGCTATTATTTGTCCAAGGTTTAACCCGGTGAAGCGTAATAAATACCGTAGCATGAATACAGAGTTAAACGATCTTGCTGTTACTCCCAAGAGTACCACGGAAACTCGATTGTTCAGTGCCTCTGATTTTGAGACAGCCAATCAGACTGCAGACACGTTGGAGGAATTACTAGGATGACCGACGACCACTCTACAGAAAATGGTTCATACGATACTCCACCTGAGACGCCCGACCCGCCGATGTACAAGGAATGGGAAGATGTTGAAACGTGGTCAAAGGTAAATCTTCGCTACCCGGTTCCTGGCGGGTGGGATATCGACGACCACGGAAAGTTTCACACGACGTGGAAGCATGAAGACGGTGCAATACTGACGCGATCTTCGAAGCGAACACCGGGTCCGAAAGACACGTTCGCATTTACACTCAACGGTAAAGAGATCCACCGTGTTAATACCGGGCCTGAACGGCAAGAGATGCGCGAAGAGACGGTCTGGTTGCTCACGTTCTACGACGACCATGAGAATGTAGACTCACCGGAATCATTTCAACAAGAAATTCGAAAACAACAGAACACGTCGTTAAGTGATTTCGCATGAGCGAGAGTAGCCCCGAAATGGTTCTTCAACAATCCCATAGTTAGTTCAGCACAGGAGAATCTGATCCGTGAACATTTCATGTCGTTCGCAACTACAGGTCCCGCGCGCAGCAGCCACTGGGGGTGTTGTGCCAGCGAAAGCTGCGCTGTCCAGGGGTTATCGGCCGTTCCACTCGGGGTCGCGGTCCTCGAAGAACGCGTCGATCCCCTCGTTTTTGTCCTCGGTGGAGAACAGCGTCGTGAACAGTTCGGCCTCGTACTCGATGCCCGCTTCGAGGTCCATCCGGGAACTCGCTTTGACGGCTTTCTTGGCGATCTCCAGGGCGACGGGGCTCTTGTCGGCCATCGACCCGGCGAGGCCGTACACCTCCTCGTCGAGTTCGTCCTCGTCCTCGCAGACGACATCGACGAGGCCGATCTCGCGGGCCTCGTGGGCGTCGATCAGTTCGCCCGAGAGGATGAGACGCATCGCCTGGCCCTCGCCGACGAGGCGGGGGAGGCGCTGGGTCGCGCCGCCGCCGGGGATCAGCCCGAGGTTGATCTCCGGCTGGCCGAGTTTCGCCCGCTCGTGGGCGATCCGGACGTCGCAGGCCTGGGCGAGTTCCGAGCCGCCGCCGAGCGCGTGGCCGTTCAGTCGCGCGATGACGGGCTGGGAGAGCCCCTCGACGACCTCGTAGACCCGCGGTCGCTTGCCGATCTCGCGCTGTTCGATGGCGTCGCGCTCGCGGAACTCGCCGACGTCGGCGCCAGCGACGAACGCCTTCGCCTCTGCGGCGCCCGTCAGAACGACGACCCGGACGTCGCTGTCCTCGATGGCCGCCACGACGTCTTTCAGCTCCGCCCGGAGCTGTGCGTTCAGGGCGTTGCGCGCGTCTGGCCGATCGAGCGTCACCGTCGCCACGCCGGAGACGTGCTCGCCGACGCTGGCTCCGAGCAGGTCACAGTCGGCCGCCGTCTTCTCGATGTCGTCGGCGCCGTCGACGCGATCTTCAGCCATCGCTCCGTCCCTCCTGTCGCTGTCTGTTTCGACCCATGTCGGGATCATCCGCCGGCCGCACAAAAGTCGTTTCCGCCGCTAGGAGTGGTTGGTTGATCGGTTATTTTTATATCCTTCGCGGCGCGCGCTCGTGAGCGTGCCCGAAGGGCCGCGAACAGACACCGTGCGAGGGAAGCGCGCAACGAGGCGCGCGAGTCGAGCGGGCGGGGGCTTTCAGCGTGCTCGTCGGTGCAATAACGACAGTGGAAATTCCTCGCAAGCCGGCGCCTACAGAATGAACAGGAACACGATCACCAGGAGCAGCAGCAACACGATCGAGTAGACGATCATGCTAACGATGAACGACAGGATCTTGAAGGGCAGTAGGACCAGCTTTACGGGCAATGTCACGAGATTCCAGAGGGTGTTGAGCAAGCCCATTGTACCGGCGCTTGGTGCCATGCCGGTATCCGTTTGATGGCTCCGTTTCGCGTTCGAACCTGTTGTATGGCTCTCTGCGCTAGAAACCACCGTTGCAGCATTTGCTCATCGAGTAGCGAAGAAAGCCCTCGGTGCGCTCGTGACGCCGCGGCTCGCTGCGCGCTTCGCTCACTGCGTTCGCTCCAGTGTTTGCGTCGCCGGGGCGCCGACGAGCGCACCTCGCCCTTTCATAGTGATTGTTGTGACTCTTTAGGCCGGGCATTCGTCAGACTCCAGTTTCAGGCCGTGAAACTGCCGTTAGTGCGATGTAGCGCCGAAAACAATCACAATAATCACTATCAGTCCGCCAGGAACGGGGTCCGGTGGGCCGGTAGAACCACGGTGAGCTCTCCAATCGGCAGCATAGCCGAGGGCCGGTTGTGCAGACGAGTTTCCAACCGTCCCTGGTTCTTTGCCGTGGCAGTCCGAAGGGGGGCCCATGTCCGACAACTCCGGGGAGGGTGCCTCCGATCGACGCGACGACCTCTACCCCAACGCTGGCGACGAAGCGGAGACGGGCGGTCGGGACCTCGCCCGGCGCTCGCTGCTCGCCGGTTCCGCTGCCGTCGGCGCGACCGTCACCGCCGGCTGCCTGGGTGAAGACGACGGTGGCAACGACGACAGCGACGACGGCGCCAACGGCAATGACGATCCGGCAGTCGTCGAGCGGCCGACGGTGTTCGTCTCGAACACCGGCGACGGCAGCGTGACGATCATCGACGCCGACGACCGGGAGGTCGTCGAGACTCGGACGATCGGCGTCGCCACGTCGTTCCCCTCCAACCAGTTCACCCCGCAACTGGCCGACGCCGCCGGCGACCCGCTGTGGGTCAACGCCGGCGACGGCGTCCGTGCGCTCGCCGCCGGCACGCTGGCCGAACTGGCGCGCCAGGAAACCGGCTCCGGCGCGAACTGGCAGGAGCTGACCCCCGACGGCGAGCACCTGCTCGTGAGCGCCCGTGAGCCTGCTCACACCAACTACCGCCTCGATGCCGACCCCGACTCGGGGACGTTCGGCGAGGTGACCGGCGAACTCGATCGGACGTCGGAGGGCGGCCGCGGCGACGAGGAGGGTCCGGGCCCCTGCGACGTCACCGTCCACCCCGACGGCGCGTACGCCTACGTGCCGGATCTGTTCGGCGACACGCTCACCGTGCTCGACGTCGAGGCGTTCGAGATCGCGACGCAGGTCGACGTCGAATCGAGCGACGGCAGCACGCCGCCCGAGCCCTGGATGGGCACCGCAGCCTGGGACGGCGAATCGCTGTTGATCGAGCACAACGAGGGCAACGCGGGCAGCGAGAGCATTTGGGACGTTAGCGACCCCGCCGACCCCGTCGAGCGTGCCCGGCTGACGCCCGACGACGGGATGGGCGAGGGGCCGCTGACCAGCGAGATCGGCCCCGACTCCGCGTTCGGTTACGTGTTCGCGCCCGGCTCGAACGACGTGACCGTCGTGGACATTGAGGCCGGGACGGTCGAGAACCGGCTCGACCTCGGCGGATCAGCGTTCGCCGGCACGTGGGATCCTGCCCGGGAGTTCCTCTACGTCCCCGTGCAGGACGCCGGCGAGGTGGCCGTGATCGACGCCGCCGAGCGGGAGATCGTCACGCGTCTCGAAACCGGCCCGGAGCCGTACGGCGCCACCGCCGCGACGGTCCGGCCGGCCGAGGGCGAGGGAGCGGGCGGCTCGACCGCCGAACGGCTGTCGGCGCTGACCGGCAGCTACGAGACGACCTACTGCGTCGTCGACTGCGCCTGCGGCCACCGGCTGTGATAGTGATTGTTGTGATTGTTTTCGGCACTCCATCGCAATATCGGTAGTTTCACGATCTGAAACCGGAGTCTGACGAGAGCACGGCGGTAACGACTCACAACAATCACTATGAGTGCCGGAGCCGGCCACCGACTCCCGCTGCCGAGAGTGGCACGTCGACGGCTGGTTGCGAAACGCCACCCGCTCGCAGGCAGTCGAGCAACGACCTCCGGCTGGGCGCGAGTTACGCAAAACTCACCTGCCCTTATCCACCCCATGAACTGTAGACTCAGCTGCAAATGAGTAACCGTTCACTTCGCGATCGGCGGACTGTCTTGCAAGCGCTCGGTGCTGGCTCCCTCGTCGCGCTCGCTGGCTGTAGCGGCTCCGACAACGACGGCGGTAACGGGAACGGCAACGGGAATGGGAACGGTTCGATGGAGGGGGTTCCGGGCGCCGACGTGCTCGGCGGGCCTGACGACCTCCAGTCGTCGGCGACCGTCGAGGCGCTGTCGCTGGATTCGGACCAGGGTGCGGGGCAGAACGTGTTCTCGCCCGCGGTCGTCTGGGTCGAGCAGGGTGCGACCGTGACCTGGGAGAACGTCAGCGGCAGTCACTCCGCGACGTCGTACCACCCGAACAACGACAGGCCGCTCCGGATACCGGAGGGCGCGTCGTCGTTCAACTCCGGCGTCATGACCGAGGGGGACACCCACGACCACACGTTCGACGAACCCGGCGTGTACAACTACTACTGCAGCCCCCACGAGGGGCTGGGGATGGTCGGCCTGGTCGTCGTCTCGGAGGCGGCGCCCGGTCCGGGCACCGAACCGGTCGAGGACGTCGACAGCGGCGCCGTGGCTGACGGCCTCACCTCGCTGCTGGACCTCGCCGGCATCGACGTGGAGCCGGCCGAGAGCACGTACGGCTGGACGGACGCCACCTGGGATTCGTACTGGTACTCGCTGTACAACATGAGCACCAACATCGCGATGGCCGGCAACGGCGTCCCGTTCCCGCTGAACGACCAGATGGCCCAACTGCGCGACCAGCGGCTGCCCGCGATGCTGGAGAACGCAGACACGGACCGTCCGCCGGTCAACAACCCCAACCTGACGTTCGCGGCGTTCACCAGCGGCGATCCGTCGTTCACCCAGCAGCCCGTGCTGGAGGACGATACCGGGCGGCCGGACGCCTCGACGCTCGCCTGGGACCCCGAGACGTCCTCGGGCGTCGTCAGCCCCTCGTCGCTGGCCTGGACCCACCTCAAGGGCGTCACCTGGGCGAAGAACTTTCAGAAACACTTCGACGCCCTGCCGACCGCGATGGCGCCGAAGTTCCGCGCACAGCTGCTCACGACGCTCGCGCAGGTCGGCATCAACGCCGCCATCCTCGTCGGCGGCTCCTGCGGCAACGGCGCGCTGACCCACGGCGACTCCTTCGAGTTCCTCTCGGAGTACCGGCCCGCGGCGGGCCGGATCGAGGACGAGACGCGCCGCCCCCACCACCACGCGGCGATGCTGTGGTTCCTCGGGGACATGACCAGCCTCGCCCGGAACGGCTGGTTCGGCTACGTCAACCCCGTCCCGCTGCTCCCGAAAGACGCCGACAGCGAGGCGGTGTTCGACCCGCCGGTCGGCATCCAGGAGATCACTGACGGCGTCGCTCAGGCGACGATGGGGCTGTTCGACCCGGCCGACGTCGTCGAGCAGGAGTCGACGCGCTCTGCGGGGCTGTTGCTCGCCGCCGTCAGGTACTACGGCCCGCAGGCCGGCAGCGACGACGCCCATGCAGCAGCGGTGGAGTACACCAACGGCCTCGCCGAGGAGATCGAGGAACACGTCGCCGACGACGGCCGGGTCGAGGACGGCGCCGCCAACCAGGCCGCGACCCAGGGGATCGTCGCCCAGGGGCTGGTGTGGGCCTCCGAACTCGACGGCGTCGACTACACCGAGACTGCCGAGGACGTGCTGGGCTACCTCCTCAAGGACCTGTGGGATGACGACGCCAGCACGTTCGCGACGGGCGTCGGCGACGACACCTACACCATCACGCCGCAGGACGCCGGCGACATCACCGGGGGGATCAACGCCGCCGACGCCGTCCTCGGGATGGACGTCAAAGAGCAGTACGCCCGCTACTTCGACCAGACGGTCAACCGCGGCCGCCTGCAGCGCGCCGAGCGGACGCCCTCCCGGGACGGGAGCGCCGAGCACATGCTGCCGCTGCCGCCGAACGCCCGCGGCGAGCACGGCCAGGCCGCCGTCTACAACGCCGAGATCGAGTACGACACCGGCGCCGACGAGTGGACGGTCACCGACGATTCCTTCGACACCGAGGCGTCACTGTACCTCGCCAACCAGGAGATCTGGATCAGCCAGTGGGGCGGGGACTTCTACCAGGGCCGGGGCGTCCCCGGCGGGAACGACACGCCGGAGTAGCCGCACCGGTCGCCGGACCGTCTCCAGACTCGCTCGCTGTCGGTCATACTGGTGAGTAAAAGAATTATAGCCACCAGTATCAGGTATCGGAGGGCTGGAAGGTCGCGGCGTCCTGCTCCGATTCGCGCTCGCCGGCCGCGGTGGCCGTCCGGCGGTTCCGGGTGGTGAGCACGACGAACAGGATCGCGCCGACGAGCCGGAGTAGCAGGTCGAACGTGAGCGTGTCGAGCGTGACCGTGACGCCGGCGAGGCCGAGCAGCCCCTCGACGAACAGCAGCACGAGGGCCGGCACCATCAACAGCAGTGAGACGAGCGAGTACAGCGACCGCCCACTCCGCGAGACCGGGCCGTACTGGTAGCCGATGATGGCGACCCCGAGGGCGTAGACGCCGGCGAACATCCCCACGATCGGGATCAGCACGTCCGGGATGACGAAGCCCGGATCGGTCAGTTCAGCGACGCCGAGCAGCGTCACCTCCCGCGGGTTGTCAGTCGAGCTGATGAGCGCGATCCCGGGGTACAGCACGAATGCGAACGGCACGGTGATCTTGTTCAGCGACAGGAGGAAGGCGAGCTTTCCGGTCGCGAACGGTTCGGACTTCGCGACGCCGCTTGCGGCGTAGGCCGCGACCATCACCGGCGGCGTGACGTCGGCCATCAGCCCGAAGTACAGCACGAACAGGTGCGCGAGCAGGAGCGCGACGCCGAACTCCTGGAGCGCGCCGCCGAGCACCGAGACGAGGATGATGTACATCACCGTGGTCGGCATCCCCATCCCGAGGATCACGGCGGAGATGGCGGCGAACACGAGCAGCAGGATGAACGACTCCCGGCTGGCGACGATCACCAGCCGGGTCAGGTTCGGGCCGAGGCCGGTGACACTGATGACACCGGGGATGACGCCCGCCGCCGCCACTGCCACGACGACGATCGTGGCGGTCTTCGCGCCGGACTCCATCGACTTCAGGACGAACCCGGCGAACCGACCCGGCTGGGTCGCGCCCAGCGACAGCCCCGTCCGCTCGTCGAACGCGTCGATCGACTCCGTGACGTCGTCGTTGAGATCGAGCACCGGCGAGTCCATCCGCGGTCGCAGCACCATCACTGCGATCCCGAGGAGGATCGCGCCGACGCCGAGGCTGCCGACGAGCGTGGAGACGATCGCTTCCTGGAGCCCGGCGCTACTTCCCCGCGCCCCCTGCAGGTACGCGACGAACGACTCGCCGGCGAGCAACTGTGTCGCGACCGACGCGAGCGTCAGGAGCGCGAACGCGGCCAGCAGCGGGACGCGCGTCCGCTCGTCGTAGGCGGCCACGAGCGCGATGAGCGCGACGGTTGCGACGATGGTGAACCAGCCCGACCGGTTGATCGACAGTCGGGCGATCACCAGGAAGTACAAAAGCAGCAACACCGGGAAGAAGTAGAACCAGCCGCGGCGGAGCTGGGGCCAGATGTCCGGCAGCTCCGCCCGCGGGACGCCGCCGACGCCGCGCCGGACCGCCTCGAAGTGGACCATCACCCACATCCCGAAGAAAAAGGCCAGCGCCGGCAGCGCCGCCGCGACGATCACCACCCGGTACGGCGTGCCCGTGAACTCGACGATGAGGAACGCGGCGGCGCCCATCACCGGCGGGAGAATCTGGCCGCCCGAGGACACGGAGGACTCGACCGCGCCGGAGAACTCCGGCGTGTACCCCGAGCGCTTCATCAGCGGGATGGTGAACGCGCCGGTCGTGACGGTGTTGGCGACCGACGACCCCGAAAGCATTCCCATAAAGCCCGAGGAGACGACGCTCGCCTTCGCCGGCCCGCCGCGGCGCGTCCCCGTCGCCGAGTACGCCAGGTCGATGAACCACTTGCCCGCCCCCGACATCTCCAGGAACGCGCCAAAGAGGATGAAGATGAAGATGAAACGGACGCTCACCGTCACCGGCACCCCGAGGATGCCCGCCTCGGTGTTGTACCACATGTCCCGGACGATGCTCGCCCAGGATTTCTCGGTGATCGCAAGGATGCCGACCCAGTCGAACAGCACGTCCACGGGCGCGAGGCCCGTGTCGGTGCTCCGCGGAATGTGGTGCCCGAGCCGCGCGTAGGCGATGAACACCGTGACGAGCGACATTAGCAGGAAGCCCAGCGCCCGCCTCGTGGCCTCGATGACCAGCACGATGGCCAGCACGCCCATCACGAACGCCCAGGAGGTGTCTGCGAGCGGTCCGACGGCGAGTGGTTCGAGCGCGGGGTACACCTCCGGCAGCGGCCGGCCGGCCTGCACGCCGAACAGCCGGAGGGTGTTCTGGATCTCCTCGAACTCCGTGAGCATGTAGAACGGCGGCAGCAACGAGAGGGCGATCAGCACCACGTCGACCGGGGACACCCGGTGGCGTTTCTCGTCGACGATCGCCCACCCGAACAACGCCCGCACGCGGTCGACGGCGGCGGTCACGGGGCTTTCCTCCCCGAACTGGCTTCGGGTAGCTGCGGGGATCCGAGCCGCGGCCCGGGCGACGCGCCCCTCGCCGGTCGAGGCCGGGAACATCAGGAACGCGAGGACGAGCCCGAACGTCACGTGGATCGCGTTGAGCTGCAGCAGCTGGAGGTCCGCGAGACGGACCGTGCCGACGAAGGGGACGGTCGCCTCGAAGGTGAACCCGCGGGCTGCGATCCACATCTGGAACGCCGAGAACGTGATCGCGATGACCGTCACCGCGACGGCCGCCCAGCCACTCAGCGACCGCTTGTGTTCGACCTCCTCGAGGACCTCGTCGACGTCCTCGACGGCGGCGTCCTCGATCGTCTCCTCTTCGAGTATCTCCCTGTCCTTCCCGCCGCGGTCGCCCGTGCTGCGTGGGCTCCGTGGCTCGTTCGATGCTGAACCCCGTGACTCGCCCGACGCTGGGTCCCGCGGCTCGTCCGGCGCCGGATCGTCGCCGGAGTCGTCGGTCGGATCGTCGCCGGGATCGGACTGGTCGGTCATAGGTGTAGGCTATCGCGCTCCCTGCGGCATTGCTCTGGTCCCTGGGGCTTATAATCCCCGCGTTGTTTCCACTGTCAGCGTGACTGTCCCGCCGTCAGCCAGGTCGACGAGGTCGTACCGGTCGCCGTCGACGATCAGTTCGTGGCCCGCGATCTCGCCGGTCGCGACGTGGAGCGGGCTCGGATCGTCGGCGGGCAGCTCGTAGATGAACGTCCCGTCGTCGGTGATCTCGACGTCCGCGCGCGCCGGCAGCCCGGCGCCGTACGAGCGAAACTCCATGCGCGTCATCGCGAGCCCCTCCTCGCGGACGACGTAGATGTCACGGACGGTCGTCTTCTCGACGCTGTGGGTGTACTCGAGGATGACGGTCGCGTTCCCTTCGACCGGGATCGACTGGACCGTCTCCCCCTCGTCGTCGGTGACGACCAGCACCTGCTGTGAGCCGGCTGCGCCGGCCAGCACGAGGGCTGCGAGGCCGGCGACGACGAGGGCGATCACGGCGATTCCGGCGGCACGTCGCTGGGGCCGGTTCACGCGTTACTCGAACAGCCCTTCGGCGCCCCCGTGGAGTTCGATCGGCATGCCGTCGAGCGCGCTGTCGCGGCTGATGAACTCCGTCTTGAGGGTGAGCTGGTCGAGGTTGTTGAAGATGGTGTCCGTGATCTCGTTGACGATGTCGGCCTCGACCCCGGTGTGGGTGGCGATCATCGCCTGGACGGACACCGTCGTGACGTCGTCGTCGATCCCCTGGTAGGTGCCGCCGGGGATCGTGTCCTCGGCGAACCACTCGGCGGCGTCAAGCGCCGCCTGCAGTTCGTCGTCGGGGAGGTTCAACAGGCCCATGTCGCCGGTTTCGGCCAGCTCCTCGACGGCGCCGACCGGCCAGCCGCCGACGACGAACGCCGCGTCGACGTCGCCGTCGCGGATCTGGTCGGCCGCCGGGCCGAACGCCGTGTTCTGCTCGTCGAAGTCGTCGCCCGGCTGGAGGTCGGCGACTGCCTCGAGGATCTGTAGCGCGTTGACCTGCGTCCCGCTGCCGAGGTCGCCGGTGTTGACCCGCATCCCCTCCATGTCGGCGACCGACTCGATGTCGGCGCCCGGCCGCGTGATGACGTGGATCGTCTCGGGGTACAGCGTCGCTACCCCGCGGAGGTTCTGTATCTCGTTTCCTTCGAACGCTTCGATCCCGGTGCCGTTCCGGGCGAAAAAGGCGATGTCGTTCTGGATCAGCGCGAAGTCGGCCTCCTCCTGTGAGAGGCTGCCGACGTTCTCGACGCTCGCACCCGTTGACTGCACCTGGAGCGTGTGCGTGGTGTTGTCGTCGACGATCGTCTTGAACTCGTTTGACAGCGGGAAGTACGTCCCACCTTCGCCGCCCGCGTGCCATTCGATGATCTCTCCGTCCCCATTGCCGTTTCCATTCCCGTTGCCGTTTCCATTGCCGTTACCGTCGCCGTTTCCGTTTCCATTGCCGTTGCCGTTTCCGTTCCCACCGTCGTCATCGTCGCCAGAACAGCCTGCGAGACCAGCGAGTGCCGCCACGCCCGTCAGCTTGAGAGCTGTGCGCCTGTCCACACTGTCTGGGAGCTTAGGCTCCATACTCAAAAATGGTTATCCGTACGCATATATACTCTTCCCGTTATACCATTTAAAGTTTATAACTATCTACAGTTCACGTTCCGTTCGGCTCGGGAGGCAACTACGTTGTCGCCGTCGACGGCGGGTGACATACGTCACTCCGTCCTTTTTGTCCCCAGCGACCGAACCCGCACCCATGCCACGCACAGCAGTGATCGCGGGAGTCGGCCCCGGACTCGGGGAATCGCTCGCCGACCTCGGGGAGCACGCCCTGGCCGTCCGGACGGACGTCACGGACCGGGAGCAGGTCGAATCGGGCTTCGAGACGGTCCGGGAGGCCTTTGGCCCCGTCGACGTGCTCGTCAACCACGCCAGCGGCGGCGCCTGGAAGGGGCTCCGGGGGATCGACCCCGGGGAGTTCGAGCGGGCGATGGCGGTCGGGCCGACGGGCGGTCTGCTTTGCTCGCAGGAAGCCGTCGCCGACATGCAGGAGGAGGGCGGGACGATCATCTTCACCGGCGCGACGTCGGCAGTCCGGGGCCGCGGCGGTGCGATCGGGTTCAGCGCCGCCAAGTTCGCGGTCCGCGGGATGGCCGAGTCGATGGCGCGCGAACTCGGCCCCGAGGGGATCCACGTTGCCCACGTCGTCATCGACGGCCAGATCGCGACGCCCGGCGCGGTCGCTGGCACGGATCGCGATGAGGAGGAATTCCTTGACCCCGACGCCATCGCCGACTCCTACTGGCACCTCGTCGACCAGGAACGCTCCTCGTGGACGCTGGAACTCGACCTGCGCCCGCACGTCGAGGAGTTCTGACGGCCGTCGAGACGTTCTGACGACCACGAGCGACCGGAGAGCCCGGGTCCCCGGTGAATCACCTACTCGGGCGACCACTCGCAGGCGTCGCCGAGCGCGAGGTTCCGCTCGTCGATGTACGCCGACAGGCAGGCGAAGTTACAGAAGTAACTCGGCGCGCCGCAGTCGGCGGTGCAGTCCCGCACGCAGATCGGGTCGTGCTCGAAGATCGTTGATCCACAGTACGCGCACGATTCGTCAGTGTCGGGGGTGTCGATCGTCGTTGTCATGGCTATCACGAGGAACGCGAGCAAGAAGATGATTGCGTTGTACTGCACCGCCTTGTTCATACTGTCGGACGTAATTTCGTGGAGTCACGCATCACGTTCAGCCGTGCGAATACAGCCAGGAGAGTGTCACGATGTGACACAGAGTTATGTCCGACAGTATCAGCGTCAGGTGGGCGTGGATCGCGTCGGTCACGTCCGCGACGCCGACCGCGTTCCGGCTGCGCGGTCCTGATCGCTGGCCCGATGGTCCGACAGCCGACGCCCCGGACGCCGCTGGTCGATTCGGGTTACCGCGGCGAAACCGGCCGTTTTTGCCCTGTCCAGTCGAACCACACCCATGACTGACTGGCGAGCGACACTCGAACAGGAACGCGACGCGAAAGACAACTTTTTCCGCGAGCACCCGCACTCGCCGATCCCCGACGACGAGCAGTCGTCGTTCGAGGGGCTGCGGTACTTCGAGCCCGACCCCGACCTGCGGTTCGAACTCGCACTCGACAGCTTCGTCGCGCCGTCGACGATCACCGTCGAGACGACCCAGGACCGCAGCCAGCACTATGAGCAGGTCGACGAGTTCTCGTTCGCTGTCGGCGGGACTGACTGCTCGCTGTTCGCCTACCAGTCTCCCGGCGAGGATGACGAGAGCCTCTGGGTGCCGTTCCGCGACGGGACGAACGGCGAGGAGACCTACGACGCCGGTCGGTACCTCGACCTGGGGCCCGAGGAGCGCACCGACGACGGCTGGGTGCTGGATCTCAACCGCGCGTACAACCCCTTCTGTGCGTTCTCGGACGCCTACGAGTGTCCGCTGGTGCCGACCGAGAACTGGCTCGACGTCCGGATCGAGGCCGGCGAAAAGTACCCGCCGCGGAACTGAACGCAGCGGCGGCGCGGCCGCAGGATCCCCCGCCAGTCAGGACTCCGGCCGCAGCCGTTGCAGGATCGGAATCTCGTCGATTTTCTCCTCGTCCAGCCGGTCCCAGGCAATTCCCTCGGGTTTCTCCGTCGGGCCGTCCGTCCGGATCGACCGCTCGGGGGTCACCAGCCAGCCCATCGGGACGTCCTCGGCCGTCGTCGGCACGTCTTCGTCGACGACCTGGCGCTCGTGGACCGTCGTGACGGTCGTCGTCGCGTCGTCGACCAGGTCGAACGCCCGGAGGATCGCGAACTCCAGGTCGCTGTAGCCTTCGCCTTTCCCGACGCGGGCGCCCTCGTCGGTGACGTCGCGTCGTCGATGTCTTCCACCTCGTCGGGAGCGAGCCGAAGAAAGCAGTCCGCCTCGCGCAGGCGCGGGACGGCCATGTAGAGGGTCTTGCCCGCCCTGAGTGCCGCCCGTCGGACCGGCAACTGGGGGGCGTCGGGGTTGGCTTTCACGACGGCCGTGTCCTGCCAGGCGTCGAGGTCGGTCAGGCGGTCGGCGGCCTCCTTCGCGCCCGCAAAGTTCGGGATGCGGCCGTGGGGCGGGAACGGGAACCGCGCCTCGCCACTCTCCTCGAGGTCGTCCCAGACGCGCTCGCGGAGCTTCTGCTTGTCCATGCGCCCCGTTGGTCCGCCCCGAGAATAACTCCCCCCGTTCACTCGGCGATCGCGTCCGCCAGCGCCCGGCCCGCATCGGTCAGGTCGGTCCCCTCGTCCTCCCGGGAGACGAACCCGGCGTCCACCAGCTTCGGAACGTGGACGTGATACAGCCGGAGGTGGATCTGCTCGACGGACTCCGGTTTCTCCCCCTCCGTTCTATGTGCGAGGTGGCGAGCCAGCGTCGACAGCCGTTCGGGCGTCTCCCGGCGTCGCAACACGGCGAGCAACTGCCGACGCTGCGGATCGGCGAGGTTGTCTATGATCACTTCGATCGACACGGCATTCGTCACGCTCTCGGGTATTTCCCCGATCGTGATCGTGGGTTCCATACCCTTCGGAGGAGGGTCGAACGGATAGACGCCTGGCCTGATTGATCAACCATTTATAATGATTCGGCCACGAGCATGTCGCGGACCAGGTTTTCGGTTCCCCGCCGGATGCGCTCGGAGACCGCCTGGTCAGAGACGCCGAGGGCGTCGGCGACGTCCCGGATGGATCCCTCGCGCGGCACCTCGAAGTAGCCGAGGTCGGCGGCGGTCAGCAGCGCCTCGCGTTGTTCGGGCGTGACGTCACCCCGGGTCTGGCGCGGATGTTCGGCGGCGAACAGCTGTTCAAGGCGGAACGACGGGCCCCGCTCGTCGAAGAACGCGCGGAAGTCCTCGAACTGGTCGCGGGTCATGAACCGGATACGCAGCCGCCAGCAGTCGCCGCGCCCCGACGCCTCCAGGATCACCCCCTCGTGGTCGATCATCTCCCGGACGAGCTGATCGATCCCGTCATTCCAGGTGACTTGATAGAGCCACTCGCCGTTGAACTCCGCGGTCGCCTCGATCTCCTTCACCGTCCGATCGTCGGCGATCGATTCGGAGAGGCCCTCCGCGTCGCCGCCGGTCACCCAGAGACACGGCATGGTTGACTCCGGGACGTGCGCGGCGATGCGGTCGGTCTCGACCACCACATCGGGGAACTGGGGGAGTGTCTCCGCCAGCGCGAACGACGTCGTCGGTACCGAGAACTCCGCGATGGTTACCATACCCCAGGTACAGCCTCCCTGCGGAAAAGTCCGTTCCATCCGGCGCTCGTTCGCAGTTCCGTGACGGCCACCCGAACCCCTAACAGGGCCCGTCACCTACACCGGGCGAATGGAAGTCGCGCTGATCACTGCCGGTGAGGAACTGCTCGCGGGCGACACCGAGAACACGAACGCGACGTGGCTCGCACAGCGGCTCACCGAGCGCGGCGTCACGGTCACGCGCATCCTCGTGATCCCGGACGACCGCGAGACGCTCACCGAGCACGTCCGGGCGTACAGCGACCAGTGGGACGGGGTGATCGTCACCGGCGGCATCGGGAGCACCCCCGACGACGTGACGATGGAAGCGGTCGCGGACGCCTTCGACCGCGACATGATCGTCGATGACCTCGCGCTGGAGGCCGTCCGGCGGCGGCTCGCGAAGCTCCACGAGCGGGTACCGGAGCTGGACGTCGACGTCGACGAGCGCGCCGAGGCGAGGATCCCCGCGGGGAGCCGCCCGCTGCTCAACGATGCGGGGCTGGCGCCGGGCTGCGTCCTCGAGAACGTGTACGTACTGCCGGGGATCCCTGGCGAAATGAAGGCGATGTTCGAGTCCGTCGCCGAGGAGTTCGACGGCGAGACGGTCTCGGAGACGCTGTACACCGTCGAGCCCGAGTCGAACATCGTCCCTGCACTCCGGGACGCCCGCGACCAGTTCGGCGTGAGCGTCGGCTGTTACCCGGACAGGGACCAGCGGTTCAACCGGCTGAAGCTCACCGGCACCGACCCCGACGCCGTCGCGGCGGCGGCGACGTGGCTGCGCGAGGAGATCGACGCGAGCGAGACGCCAGTCGAACGCGACTGGGTCGAATAACGCCGGTACCGTCCGCGGAGAGCCGGCGTGCTGCGGGGCTCGACGTCAGTGGGACGAAAAACGGGGAGCTGGGATGCAGGAGCTCAGGCGGACGGATCCGCCGCGTCCCCGTTGCGCGGCAGATCCAACCCGCAACGACGGTCTCCGGGTGTGACCGGGCACGGTGTCACAATCCCGGCATCACCATCAACAGGGGAAGTGTACATTGTTATCCGGCTACTGCTCGCAGCCGTGCGGAACGATAGCCGTCGCTACCATCGGCTAGAAGCTCCCTACCGGCGCTGGTCCGACAGACACTCAACTGACCCACGGTATGCCGCCGGTGTTTGCCGCGACCGCGCAGTCTGCCGGTAAACACTTTGTACTTCCCGGTTTTGCGGGTCGATCCCGGACCCTGCCGCTCCGGCGGCGTCGGGAGGACAGCCCGGTAGCCGGGACCGTCAAGAGAGTCACTCGGCAGCCGGGACAAACGGTATGGCCGTCGGCACCCGACCGACATGTATGGAATTCGTTTCGGTAGCGGCCGTCGCGGACAACCTGGTCATCGGCGCGGACGGCGACCTGCCCTGGAAGAGCATCCCGGAAGACAGGGAACAGTACCGTTCCCGGATCGCCGACGATCCGGTGATCCTCGGGCGGCGCACGTTCGAATCGATGCGCGACGACCCGCCCGGCCGGGTGCAGATCGTGCTGAGCCGATCCGAGCGCGACTACGACGAGGAGACGGCGTACCACGCCGAGGGTGTCGACGAGGCGCTCGACCTCGCGGAGCAACTCGGCGACGATGTCGCGTACGTCATCGGCGGCGCGGCCGTCTACGAGCTGTTTCTGCCCCACTACGACCGGATGGTGCTCAGCCGCGTCCCCGGCGAGTACGAGGGCGACTCCTTCTACCCCGAGTGGGACAAATCAGAGTGGGAACTGGTCGAGGAGACGCCGTACGACCGGTTCACGCTCCAGGTGTGGGAACGCCGCTAGGGATCGGTGGAGTGAGCGTCCTCTCGCTATTTGATTTTCCCGTCGTTTCGAAGAAAGCCCTCGGCGCGCTCGCGGGCCGCGACTCGTTGCGCTCCTCGGCCTCCGGCCTGCGGTGCTTATTCCGGACGACTCGCTGCGCTCGTCGTCCGACGTTCGCGCTCGCTGCGCTCGCACTCACCGTCGTCGGGGCTCCGCGACACCACTTCCGAGCCCTCGCTCGCTTCGCTCGCGAGGACCGCGCCTCGCCCTTTCAGTCCGCCAGGAAGAGCGGTTGGTGGGGTCAGCGGAGACGGGTTGTTGGTCGAGTTAGCGGAATCCCAGACGTTTCCACGCTACGACGAGCTTACAGCCCGTCGAACCCCTGCTCCTGGACGGCCTGGAGAACCTCCTGTGCGTCCTCGGAGACGTCACCGTCGTCGGGGGCGGGCTGGTAGCCGTCGAACACCTCGTGGACCATGTGGACGCTGTCGGAGAGGGTGTCCAGCCCGTACCCGCCTTCGAGGACGAACGCGAGCGCGGCGTCGACGTCGTCGGTGATCGTCCGGACGGCGTCGGTGAGTCGGCCGTACCCCTCCGTGGAGATGTGCATCCGGGAGATGGGGTCGTGCTCGTGGGCGTCGAAGCCGGCGCTGACGATGAACAGGTCCGGGTCGAACGCCGCCATCGCCGGGCCGATCAGCTCCGTCACGGCGGCGAGGTAGGCCGTCCCCGACGCGCCCGGTGGGAACGGGATGTGCATCGTCGTCCCCTCGCCGTTGCCGTCTCCGGTCTCGTCGATGTCGCCAGTGGCGGGGTAGAGGCCGTCCTCGTGGATCGAGACGTAGAACACGTCGCCCTGGTCGTAGAAGATGTCCTGGGTGCCGTTGCCGTGGTGGACGTCCCAGTCGAAGATCGCTACCCGCTCGACGTCGCCCGCGTCGATGGCCGACTGGGCGGCAACCGCGGCGTTGTTGAAAAAACAGAAGCCCATCCCGTCGTCCTTGAGGGCGTGGTGGCCGGGCGGTCGCCCGAGCGAGAACGGGGTGTCACGGCCGTCGGCGCCGTCGACGGCTTCCTGGGCGGCCCACTCCGCGAGGCCGGCACTAGCCAGCGCGGCGTCCCAGGAGTCCTCGCTGGCGACCGTGTCGGCGTCCCAGTTGCCGCCGCCGCGCTCGCAGAACGTCTCGAAGGCGTCCACGTACTCCTCGTCGTGGACAGCGTGGATCCGCTCGAGGTCGGCGTCGTCGGCGGCGACGTACTCGACGCCGTGGCACTCAGTCAGCGCGCGGCGGATCGCCCGCAGCCGGTCGGGGCTCTCCGGGTGGCGCCGGCCGGTGTCGTGTCGGAGGCAGGTCTCGCGGTAGCCGAAGTTCATTCGAAGTAGGGTTCGAGTTCGAAGTACGCCTCGATGTCTTCCGCTTTGACCGTCCGCCGGTCAGCGTGGCGGGCCAGCAGCGCGCCGGCCGCCGCGACGTCGTCGGCGTAGGATTCGAGCTGTGCCGTCAGCGCCAGCCTGGCGTCCATCGCCACCCGGTAGCGGTCGTCGATGTCGAGCCGCGCGATCCTGTCGATCGGCGCGATCGGCAGGGCCAGCGACGACTTCGAGGGGGGATCGTCGGCGGCGAAGTCCCCGACCATCAGCGTCTTGCGCCCCTCGGTATCGGCTCGCTGGGCGGCGCTGATCGCCCGTCGCGCCCCCTCCTCCTGGATGCGCCGGGCCAGCTCCTCGGCGGCGCCGGCGCTCACCCGGAGCCCGTCGGCGTTCCGACGGATGATGTCGTCCACCGGGGCGAACGGTAGCTCGATACTCATACGCCACAACGGGGCTGTTTCGCTCTTAAGCGTTGTGTATACGCCGCCGCCTGTGGCGATGATTGCCGCTTGCCACTCGCGTGACACCGGCTCCTGCCACCGGACGCCTGCATTTGCAAGCCCCACTGCGGGTCCGCCCCTGCAGGTCCACCTGCGACCTGCTCCGGAAACACAGCCCTGGGACGCGCTTCCCGGAACCTACAGCACTTCGTCGGCGTCGAGCCGATCGCCGTCGAGTTCGCCCCGCACCGTCACTTCCTCGCCCAGCCTGAGGCGGGCGTCCGTCTCGATGCTCATCGTCTCCGTCCCGTCGTCGAGCACCACTGGCTCGCCGGTCTGGACGACTGTCCCGGTGAACTCGACGCGGTCCGCGCCGGTCCCGTTGGCCGCACCGTCCCCGCCGGCATCCGCGCCGTCCTCCGCCCCAGTCGCTGGCGTGCCGTCGGCGAAGCTCTCGAGGCTGGCCGAGTCGCCGCCGTCCGAGACCGCGTCGTCTCCCGCGCTCGCGCCGCCGCGGTCGTCCCTCGTCGATCCCCGGCTCGCGCTCCCTTCCACGCCGCTGTCGGGACCGGCGTCGTCGCTTCCGCCGGTCGCGGCGTCGTCGAGGACGACGACGGTGGACTGCCAGCCGGCGGAGGCTTCGAGGTCGTCCTGCCAGCCGTCCTGGATCTCGACGTCGGCGGCGAGCAGCTCGTCGCCCGGTGCGACGTCCATGTCGGCTTTCGGGCCCCAGAGCGCGACCCGCATGTCGCCGGTGTCGTCCTGGAGGCGCACGTTGCGCACCTGGCCCTCGCTGCCGTCGTCGCGGTCGAACGTGCGCTTTGGGTCCGTCGAGCGGACGACGCCCGCGATGTCGATCGTCTCGCCGAGTTCGGCCTCCGCGATCGCGGTCGCGTCGGGGTCGTACTCGACTGTCTCGTCGATCTCCTCGACGGCGCCGCGGTCGCCGACGTGGAGTTCGAGGTCGCCCTCGCGCTCGCGGACGTAGCCGTCGACGACCTCGACGGCGGTGCCGGGGTCGAGCGCCTCGGCGCGGTCGGCTTTCCCGTCCCACAGCGTTACACGGATCCGGCCGGTCTCGTCGCCGAGGGTGAGGTTCGCGACCCGGCCCTCGCTGCCGTCGTCACGGTCGAACGTCCGCACGGTGTCGGTCCCCAGGACGAGTCCCCGGAGGTTGACGTCCGACTGGCCCAGCGTCAGCGACTCGATCGTCCCGTCGTCGTCGACGGGGACGTCGATCTCGACCTCGTCGCCGGGCTCGGCCTCGTCGACGCTCACTTCGAGGCCGTTGTACCCCTCCTTGGGGCGGCCCTTGACCCGGAGCACGTCGCCGGTTTCGACCTCCTCGGTGACTGCCTCGGCGCGCTCGTCCCAGAAGGCGAGCCGGACGGTGCCGGTCTCGTCGGCGGCCTCGACGTTGACGACCGTTCCCTCGCCGTCGTCGCGCTCGAACGTGCGCAACTCGCCGATCGAGCGCACTTTCGCGAGGAACTTCACCTCGTCCATCGCCGGGTCGATGTCCGCGACGGTGTCGACCTCGCTGTCGGCGAGTTCGTGAGCCAGGATCATCGCCGCCGTCTCCTCGTCGGCCAGCCCCTCCATCTGCTCGACCTTCTGCTCGACGGCCTCGCGAAACTCCTCCTCGGAGACGTCCGTCCCGAGGTCCGCGTAGATTTCCTCGATGGCTCCCATTACTGTACGAGTGCCAGGGCTGGCGGTCGCTTAAGCGTTGTCGTTCCCGGAGCTGCGCTCCCCCGAACCGTGCGTGTGTGTCGTGCATCACGAGTAGCTGGCTCGCTCTCCTATTTAAACGTCGGCTCCGATGGTGGACCGATCCTGTCTGCCTGACTTCGCGTCCCCGTCCGTGCAACGCGGCGCGGTCCGGCTCGCGTGCCCGGAAAGCGAGGGCGACCACCGGGAGCCCTCGGATAGCGAGCGGGGAGCGAAGTGACCCGCGAGCAGGGCCGCGAGCTGTCAGCGCGAGGGATGAGCACCGCAGCGAAGCGAGGAGCGCAGTTGGTTGGGGAGGCGTGTGGCTCTGGTCTGGGTGGACTGAAAGTTCAGCGACGCAAAACCACTCGAAAAGCAGAATCGGACACCGCCAAACGAACCGCCCGAGACTCCGACACCACCTACTGCTGGATCGACAACTCGCCGTCCTCGTCGACGTTGACGACAGCGTCGAACAGCCCCTTGAGCGTAGCCAGCGTCTGTCGATCGTGCGCTTCCGGATCCAGGTGATAGTGGCCGACGCCGCCGGCAGTCTTCACACGGCCGGTGACGACGTGCAGGAAGCGAAACGCCCGCTGGAGGTCGGCGTACTGGAGCAGCGAGGTAATCGAGTCGAAACAGACAACGAGGTGTTCGTCCTCGTCGGCGGCGGTCGCCATCCCGGAGAGTAGTTCGCTGAGTTCGATCCCGATGCCCGTCAGGTCCGAGGGGTTCTCGATCGTCTTGACCGCCCACGAGGGGTCGTCGACGGCCGCGTCCGCCTGGCCGATCGAGACGATGCCGCCGCGGACCGGCGAGACGCCGACGCTGTCCATCCAGTCCTCGACCCACTCTTCCGGCGTGTCGGTGAACGTGATAACCAGAATGTTCGTCTCGCTGGGGGCGGTCTCTGTCAGCAGGCTGTCACAGGCCTCGTTGCCCGCTGCCCCGAGAGACGGCGCTGACAGCAACACGTTGGCGACGTCCGAGAGCTCCGAAAGCTTGTCGTCGCCTCCCGGGTCAGCGCTCTCTGCCATTACCACAGTATGGGGGTTGCCCCCCCATAAGAATGCTGATTCCTACGGGGGGACCGAGTGACGGCCGGCGGGTCCACGACAGCGGCTGTGACTGATCTCCCCAGCGGTTCGCTTATGTGCCTCGGCGTGGACACATCGGGTATGAGCGGTCCCGAAGACAGCTACCGGAGCGATCCAGCCAGCAGCTTCCGGGAGAACATCACGGGGATCGTCTCGGTACTGGTGACCGGGATCTGGCTCGCCGCGCTGCTGCTCGGGTTCGAGTGGTGGCTCCCCTTCATGCTGTTCGGCTACATCGCGATCATTCCGATCGTCTCCATGCTGTTCGACGAGGACGAGGAGGAGTCGGGCGCGAAACCGGACTGGCAGCAGAGCCAGCATGAACAGTCGACCGACGATCGGCGGGACGCCGACGCAGCCGACGAGTCGACAGAGGACGCCCTCCAGACGCTCAGGCAGCGCTACGCACGAGGCGAACTCACCGACCGACAGTTCGAACGGAAGCTCGAACGCCTGCTGGAAACCGAGACGCTCGAGGACGCCGAGGACCGGTACCGCCGCGAGCGCGCCGCCGCCGAGCGCGACCGCGAGTCGACCACGGAACTCGACCTCGAAACGGAAACCGAGTGACCGCCGACACCGGCTCTGTTCGAGGTGGCTACCATCTCGTTTACGCTGACAGCGACGGCGACCGCGAAAACAGCCTCCGGTGGAGTACCGACCATCCTAACCGGGACCGTATCCAGACATGCCTTTTTGTCCCGGCCGCTGGTAGCGCGAGCATGGAATTCGAGGAGTTCGTCCTCGCAGCCGTCACGGCTGACCTCGGCGTCGAGCCGGCCGCCCGCGAGCACGCCGACGCCGTCGAGTTCCGGGTCGACCTCGCGGACGACGGTCGCTCCCAACTCTCGGCCTACGACGGCGAATTGCCGCTGCTCGTTACCAATCGCGTCGAGTGGGAGGGCGGCGAGGCAGCCGACAATCCCGCACGGATCGAGGCGCTCGAAGCGGCGGTCGAGCACCCGGCCGTCGAGGCGGTCGACGTCGAACTCGCCGCGGTGCGGTCCGGGGACTGCGCGGACCTTCTTGAGCACGCCCGCGAGCACGACGTCGCAGTCGTCGTCTCCGTCCACGACTTCGAGGCGACGCCCGAGCGGGAGACGCTGACGGCACTGCTCACGGAGGCAGCCGAACTGGGCGACGTCGGGAAGCTCGCCGTGACCGCCGAAACGCGGGGTGACGTACTCGGGTTGCTCTCGGCGACCCACGAGGTAACGGAATCGGGCAAGCGCGTCGCAACGATGGCGATGGGCGAGGCCGGCCGCCACTCCCGGGCGGTCGCGCCGCTGTACGGCTCCCGGATCGGCTACGCCCCCGTCGACCCCGCCGACGCGACGGCACCCGGCCAGTACGACCTGGCGACGCTGCGTCGGCTGATCGACCAGTTGCAGAGGGAGTAGTCGGCGCGGCAGGACAGGCAGGTCGGCGGTCGCGATCAGGCGATCCCTCTGCTCGCCGTGTGCGCGCCCGCGCTCGCAGGGCGTCGCTGAGCGAGCGGATCCCGGGGGTCGACAGCGGAATGCAGGGCTGTTCCCGGAAGACGTTCCCGATGGGTTCGGTCTCGCAGTCGCTGTAGCCGGTCTGGAAGCTCATCAGCGCCACCTCCCCCCGAACGAGCCACCTCATAACGGCCACTCGGACACCTCCACTAATACTTTTCCCGCGGTTCGGCCGGTCCCCGCAGCGCTCCCGTGGAGGCGAACTACTGGCGCGTATCCCACGCCACGGCGGCCGGGAGACGTCGCCACGACGGTGAACATCTCCAAAATCACGTCCGACAGTATAAATGCCGGGCGGCCGGAGGGCCGGACATGTTCACGATCGACATGGAGCGGTTCATGCTGGAGCTGAACGACGGAACCTACGAGCACGTCGGTGCCTCGAACAAGACGGCGACGGCGAAGCTGTACGACGTCACAGAGGCCGAGGTCCGGGCGTTCGGCGACGAGCGAGTGAAGGTCAGCTGTCGCGACGACAGCGGCAACGAGATCGAGGTCGCCCTCGACCCGCCGGAGGCCCGTGACATTGCGCGCGAGATCGAGCGGCTCGAAGACGAGAGCGCCGCCTTCGAGTGAGCGGTGCGAGCGAATCGGCCACGATCCCGGCCCGAAACGCCGCGATCCGCGACGGAGTCAATCCGACAACCGTTTTAGGCCGGACATGTTTTCCACAGTCAATGGGTTCGTGTATCATCTGCGGTGCGTCTGTCGACGGTCGCGTCTGTGAGCTGCACGAGGAAGACGTCGTCTTCGAGTTCCGGGGTAGTAGTCCGGACGAGCTGACTGCCAACCGCTACTACCGCGGCACGGTCGACGGGTACGCCGAGTTCGGCATCTTCGTCGACATCGGCGACAGCGTCACCGGCTTGCTGCACAAAAGCGAGCTGGACCGGCGCCTCGACAGCATGGAGCTGGAGCCGGGCAACACCGTGTACGTCCAGGTCCAGAACGTCCGCGACAACGGCAACGTCGACCTCGGCTGGTCGATCCGCCAGGACAAATCCCGGTTCCGGGGCGCGCTGATCGACGACCCCGACGCCGACGAGGAACTGCTCGACGAGCAAGCGGAGGCGAACGCGGAGTCCTCGTCGACGGTTCGGCACACCCCTAGCGGTGGAGGCGGCTCCTCGTCCGGACAGGAATCGAGCGACGACGCCGCTGAGACGACCGACGACACTGTCGAGGAGCAGCAGGAGC
Source organism: Halobacteriales archaeon SW_7_65_23 (assembly GCA_003022725.1). GTDB lineage: Archaea > Halobacteriota > Halobacteria > Halobacteriales > Haloarculaceae > Halovenus. Next base: position 40,408 of record PXSQ01000034.1, read on the forward strand.
AGGAGCTGGCCGAGCCGGAAGACGTGACGATCGACGAACTGTCCGAGTCCGTCGGCCAGCGCGTTCGCGTCGAGGGCGAGATCGAGACCGCGCGCCAGACCAGCGGGCCGACAGTGTTCAAACTCCGCGACGAGACAGGGACGATCGAGTGTGCGGCGTTCGAGGAGGCCGGCGTCCGGGCGTACCCGGCGGCCGACGAGGGTGACGTCGTCCGCATCGAGGGCGAGGTCGAGCGCCGGCGCGACGA
>PXSQ01000035.1 GCA_003022725.1 Halobacteriales archaeon SW_7_65_23
CCGAAACCTAACCACGCCCGTGACAGGACGATTGCGTAGGTCGGTGCTCCGCGCGGATGGAAGCACGGGATAGATCTCGTGTGGACCGCGTGGTGACGAAAATCCTGGTCATAGTAGTAGCGAAAGTCGGGTAAGAATCCTGACGGCCGAAAGGGCAAGGGTTCCTCGGCACTGTTCGTCAGCCGAGGGTTAGCCGGTCCTAAGTGGCGTCGCAACTCGAGCGTCACAAAAGGGAAACTGGTTAATATTCCAGTGCCACCGTACAGTGAAAGCCGACGCCCTGGGGTCGACCAGGCCGGGTCTTCGCCCGGTCGAACTGTCCAAGCTCGTGGAAGCCGTAATGGCACGAAGCGAGCGAACGACAGGATAGCGAAAGCTGGTTTAACCTGGGGCCCGTGAAAAGGCGAGTACGGTGTCCGTACCGAGATCCGACACAGGTGCCCATGGCGGTGAAAGCCAAGGCCTGTCGGGAACAACCGACGTTAGGGAATTCGGCAAGTTAGTCCCGTAAGTTCGCGATAAGGGATGCCTGCTCGGGAAACGAGCAGGTCGCAGTGACTCGGACGCTCCGACTGTCTAATAACAACATAGGTGACCGCAAATCCGCAAGGACTCGTACGGTCACTGAATCCTGCCCAGTGCGGGTATCTGAACACCCAGTACAATGGGACGAAGGACCCGTCAACGGCGGGGGTAACTATGACCCTCTTAAGGTAACAACACGTTGCCTTAGCAAAATTCGGCTGTATGCTGGAACATCTGGTCAGTATCCCACGCTACCAGTAGACCCAAACCGCAGGCGGTCTACGGTGACAATGCGATGGGTGCAGACAACCAGCAGGAAAGGCTAGATCCGGGTTGGGTTACCGGTTTCGTAGACGGTGAAGGATGCTTCTATGTCGGGATCAATCGGATCGAGAAAATGAGCTTGGGATGGCAAGTCCTTCCCGAGTTCAGAGTGACACAACACGAACGCGACGTTGTGTTGCTCGAACAGATCCGTGATTTCTTCGGCTTCGGAAGCGTCCGACCGAATCATGGAGACAGAATGGACTATCGTGTCCGGGGACTCAACGACCTCAACGAAATCGTCGAGTTCTTCGAACGCAGTCCACTCCGCTCCAAGAAACGGTCAGACTTCGAGACCTTCGCGGAGATCATCCAGATGATGAACGATGATCTCCACCTCACGAAACCGGGATTAGACCGCATCGCTCGCCTCGCTTCGACGATGAACGAGGGAGTAACCCGCTCGTATCTAGAATCCTCAGAGACCGTACGCCGAACACCCGATTCATAGTGATTATCGTGAGTCGTTCCGGGATCGACCGCAAGACAACGTGCGGTTAACCCGGTACACAGTCACAGTAATCACTATCAGGGTGAAGAGACGGTCCGACCTCCACGGCGACGTGGAGAGATCGGTTCGCGCCGATCCGCCCCTCACGGGGTCAGTACCCAGCGGGGAGAAAGTAACAGCGTGAGCGTAGTACCTTGCCGCTTCAGTAGCGGCTTGCATGAATGGATTAACGAGAGCGTCACTGTCCCAACGTTGGGCCCGGTGAACCGTACATTCCAGTGCGGAGTCTGGAGACTCCCAGGGGGAAGCGAAGACCCTATGGAGCTTTACTGCAGGCTGTCGCTGGGACGTGGTCGCTGATGTGCAGTGTAGGTAGGAGCCGTTACACAGGTGCGTGCGCCAGCACGTCGCCGAGGCACCCATGAAACACTACCCGTCAGTGACTGCGACCCTCACTCCGGGAGGAGGACACCGGTAGCCGGGCAGTTTGACTGGGGCGGTACGCGCTTGAAAAGATATCGAGCGCGCCCCAAGGCCACCTCAGCCGAGTCGGAAACTCGGCGGAGAGCGCAAGAGCAAAAGGTGGCTTGACAGTGTTCTTCACAACGAGGAACGCTGACGCGAAAGCGTGGTCTAGCGAACTTATGCGCCCGCTCGTTGCGGGCCATAAATGACAGAAAAGCTACCCTAGGGATAACAGAGTCGTCACCCGCAAGAGCACATATCGACCGGGTGGCTTGCTACCTCGATGTCGGTTCCCTCCATCCTGCCAGAGGAACTACGGTTGGTGGCCACTGGTGTACCGGTCGTTCGAGAGAGCGCTGCCGGGCAGCCACGCCACACGGGGTAACGGCTGAACGCATCTAAGCCGGAAACCCACCTGGAAAAGAGGCACCGCTTTAGGCCACTCGTAGAAGACGAGGTCGATAGACTCGGGGTGTACGCGTCGAGGCAACGAGACGTTCAGCCCGCGAGCACTAACAGGCCAAAGCCACTATTCATCCGCATTGGACTCGGTGTAAACGAGTCCAGGCGCAATCTGGATCGCACGGACACACGGTTTCCAGACCACTGATACAGGTGTCGCGGCGGACGCCGCGTCGCGGTTCGACTCCGCGAGTCAGCGTTAAGGCGGCCACAGCGGCGGGGTTACACCCGTACCCATCCCGAACACGGAAGTTAAGCCCGCCAGCGTTCCGGTGAGTACTGGAGTACGAGAGTCTCTGGGAAACTCGGTTCGCCGCCTCCACTCTTGGCTCATCACTCGACCAGTGGCCACGCTTGCCGCTGGTCGCTCTCCGTTCCGACCAGTGGCGACGCCGGTCGCTCACTTCCAGCCACAGGGCACGGACAGTACCTGTCATACTACGGAACTGGTCCGATCACCTCCGTGGTGACAAGTATGAAGCCGGTGGATTCGACTACGTTTGTCGAATTAACTGCCTTCGAATCCCACGATCAGGTTATCAAGAGCAGAAGGCGCCCACCACGCTTTTATAAGTAGGAAATAAATACCTCGTGCATAACGACTGGCGATGCCGGAACACACACAACTGGCGTTCGAGACGCTCGCAGATGCACTCGGTGTCGAGATCGTGGACCGGGTTGAGCAGCTGCGCTACCAGCTGCACACGCCCGAGCAGGTTTCGCCCACGCCGGTCCCGACCGAGGAGTTCCACTTCCCGGTCGGGCGAGGCGTGCGGATGCACACACAGGAGTTCGTGTTGCCGAGCGTGGTCAGCGTGTTCGTCCGCGACGGCGATGGCGACATGGTTAGCGAGATCGAGCACCTCGACAGCGAGTCGCTGGGCCCGGGCGAGTACATCCTGGAGCTAAGTACACAGATCAAGACCTACATTGAGATCGAGGGGCCGGTCGGGATCACGGCCGACCTGCTTGAGGTGCGCTTCGAGTTCGCCGAGGAGACGGCCGTCGACGTCGGCGTGCGGTCGCGGCACAACCGGCCGGCGGCGACGATCACGACGACTGAGGACCCGACTGATCTGATGACGGCGATCAGCTCGTTCGGTTCGGCGCTGAAGTCGACGAGCCCCGAGCGGTCGTTCCCCACACTCCGCGGGCATCCCCCGGCTGTCGAACTCGGTGATAAACTCGCCGTCCCGCCGTCGGTCGACCCCCCGGACACGGGGATCACGCTCGAAGTCCCGCCGGCCTACGACGCCATCTTCCCGCTAGCGTCGCTGTCGTACTACCTCGGTGCCGAGGTCGTCTCCGGGGGACGGCCCAGGTTGGTGACCGACACTGGGTTCGAGTACGCGTTCGACTACCCGGAGGGGTATGAGGACGACGTGGCGCGCACCCTCAAACAGGTGTTCCTGCTGGACTGTCTCGCCCGGACCGAGGGATTTTACGCGGTCGACCTCCACGAGCGCAACGCGCTGGACCCCCACCTCGACCTCGACTGGGCGGCGCTGTACGATGCGCCGCTGACTGAGCGCGTCGCGTCGTACCTGTCGGTGCCCTACGACATCCTCGCGGAGCACGTCCCGGAGTGGCGGCTCACCGCCGACACCGTCGAGCAGCTGCCGTTTGTGGTCGACGACCTCGCGGTCGTGCGGACGGTCGACACCGGGCAGTGGGGGTGCTCGTCGCCGGGCCGGCGGGTCGCGGCCGACGGTGCTGGCGAGGACGCGCTGACGCGGTCGGCGTCACCGACTGACAGGCCGACCGATTCCCCGTCGACTGCGGACCCCGTCGAGGACGATGTCTCCCGGTCAGTCTCCTCGACGACACAGCGCGACGACGCCACCTACGTGGAGTTCGAGGCGGCAGACTCCCTGGAACAGGCGTGGCTGGGCGAGGGCGTGCCCGTCGGGGCGAGCAAACTGATCCCGGCGGCGTTCCGCAACCGGCTCGATCGGGAGGTGACCGCCGGCGACATCGGAATCACGATCGTGCTCAACGACGACCGGATGGCCGAGGAGCGCGACCTCGTCGACGGCGCCTACGGCGACCGCCAGAACCTGCCGTTCGACGTGACCGTCCGCCGGAATCTCACTGTCGAGGGGCTCCGCGAAGAGTTCCACCAGGACCAGAGCTTCCTGCACTACATCGGCCACACCGACGAGGAGGGGTTCGAGTGCACTGACGGCAAACTCGACGTGGGGACGCTCGACGAGACGGGCGTTGACGCGTTCCTGCTCAACGCCTGCAAGTCCTACCAGCAGGGCGTCGACCTGATCGAGGCCGGCGCCATCGGCGGCATCGTGACCCTCTCGGACGTGTTCAACGAGGGCGCGGTCCGCATGGGCGAGACGATCTCGCGACTGCTGAACGCCGGGTTCCCGCTGCGTGCTGCGCTAACAGTCGCGCGCGACGAAAGCATCCTCGGCGGCCAGTACATCATCGTCGGTGACGGTGGGGTGACTGTGGCGCAGGCACCTGGCCGTACTCCTGTTCTATTCAATATTTCTAATCATGACGAAGAATATCGGTTTGATATCCGAACATTCCTGACTGATGACGCTGATATTGGGAGTATGTATTTACCTAATCTAGAAAAAATCAGCACGTACTATTTGAGTTCTGGGACGATCGACACGTTCAATCTCGATAGAGATTCGGTTGAAGAGTTTCTTGATCTAGCGAAAATGCCCATGAGAATTGATGGTTCGTTAGAATGGACTTGCTCAACGGATGTCGAGGAAATCTGACTTGTGACCTCAACTCTAGACCGCTTGCTTAATTTTATGGTCCGCTGACAGTTGAGCCGTGACCCGCAGCCACAGCGCCAACCTGAGTTAGCAGCACACTTGCGCCGAACAGTACACCGAGCAGCCGCGGATGTTCACGCAGGAACTCCGCAACGTTGGTTTCTGACATCGTACACCCTGGACATTGGCCGGTCTGATTTTATATTTATCTGATGCTTTCTAACATGAGGTCAATTTTATTAACGTTGAAAATAATTGTCTTTAACGTGTGATGCTCTCACAAACGACGGGGATTGACCGTATTAATACTTCTACCGCCTGAAAACTCCCGAATATGGATAATTCGCGGGTTTCACTTCAGGAATCAATAATCGGGGATAACCATTATGAGGTAGGATACCCATTATGCGAGCACACCAACTCCATGAGCGCACAGGAACGATTCGACGAGGCGCGCGTCGGGTGGCGACGATCTCCTTCTGACAGCACTGATAGGTAATCGAGCATGGTCAGTGATCTACCAGACGGCGGAACTATCCGGGTATCGCGCGCCTTCCTCCGGGACAACAGACGCGCGACGCGGGAGGGGCCGCTGCTCCGGGGCCAGCCGACCGAGGCCGTCGAGAGCGACCACGTCGAGATCCCCGTCCCCGCGGCCGCGACCGACGACCTGACCGAGGTTCGGGTGCTGCACGTCGACGACGACCCGGAAATCAACGAACTGACCAAGACGTTTCTCGAACGCGTGGACGACGACATCTCCGTCGTTGCGGAGACTAGCGTCGTGACGGCGCTTGAGCACCTCCGGGCCGACAACCTGGAGTTCGACTGCATCGTCAGCGATTACGACATGCCCAACACGAACGGGCTGGAATTTCTGGAAATCGTCCGCGAGGAACACCCGGACCTCCCCTTTATTCTCTTTACCGGCAAGGGCAGCGAGGAGATCGCCAGCGGGGCCATCTCCGCGGGCGTCACCGACTACATGCAGAAGGGTTCGGGCACCGAGCAGTACGAGATGCTCGCTAACCGCGTCCGGAACGCCGCCGAGCGGTACCGCACGCAGCGGCGCTTCTGGGACGCGCTGTCGTGGTATCGCCGCCTGGTCGAGCAGAGTCTGGCCGGCGTGTTCATCGTCCAGGATACGGAACTGGTGTACGTCAATGAGCACTTCACCGAGATCTTCGGGTATTCGCGGCGGGAGCTCGTGGGATCGTCGCCTGGAGTGCTCATCGGGGATTTCGGAGACGCCGCCGCGCTGCTGGACCACCTCACCGGCGACCCGCGCGTCACCGATACGTTCCAGTACGAGTTCACCGGCGAACACCGCGACGGGACCGAGATCCCCGTCGAGGTGCACGGCGGAACGATCACCTACGACGGCGACCCGGGCTACATCGGTATTCTCTGGGACCGCAGCGAGTAGCGGTCGCGGGCGACGTCGGCGTTTTCAGTTTTCGCGTCGATACCGACCGGCGCGTGATTAGTGCTGGTCAGCCCGCTACGCGGGCTCGACGTGCTCGACGGCCTCAGTCCCGGGAGCGTCGGCCAGCCGATTCTCGAGTGCCGACTCGGTCAGTTCGGCTTCGATCCGGAACGCGACCGTGACGACCGTTGCCGAGAGCGTGGGGTCGATATCGCGCAGTTCGACGACCTCGACGCTGTCGACGCCGTCGGCCGTCTCGACGCGTCGCGTCGCGTCGGACAGCAGGTTCGTCCCGTCGTCGCGGGGGACGCGGACGGCGATGCGGACGCGCCAGGTGCTGGTGGTTGGGCGCTGGTCACCGCGGGTCTGGTGGAGTATCATCATGCTATCACCTGCCGGGGAACGGCAGCAGACGCGAGGGACGGGTCGAACGTCCGAACTGGCCCAACGCCACTCGCGCGGAGGGGGTGGTTGTCACACGACACCGGCGGCTCGGTCGCCAGCCAGCGTGGATCGGCGCCCGGGCAGTGCCCGGGAGAGACGGCGGCGACCGTCCTGCGGGTGTACGGGAACGGTCGTGGAGAACGCCCGCATTCACCTGCCCGGCAGGGGGAGCGCCGGGCGACAGTTATTCGGGCTCAGGCCGGAAACCGGCGCGTCGGTTCGAGGCAGCCGGCCTCCATCCCAACAACGAGCGGCGCACCGTCCCAGGAAGAGTCCGCCCCGACGGCAACGCGGCTGTGGGCCGCGCCGTCGGACACGATGGGAACGGTCGCCATATCGGGGTCACCTCGTGGTGTGGGGTTCGTGTTCGCTGTCATTGATGGCATCTGTATTAAACGTACTCAGGGATTGTGTCACATACACATAGGGGGCCGCCACGGGGGTTAATACTGTCGGACGTAACTCTGTGTCACATCGTGACACTCTCCTGGCTGTATTCGCACGGGTGAACGGCTGAACGTGACGCGTGACTCCACGAAATTACGATCGCGGGCGGGCCGCCGTACCAGGAACGCTTATACCGGCGGCCCTCGTCAGGTCGAGCATATGGCGCGCTGGGAGTGTGCGATCGAAGGAGACGATGCGGCGTTCGACCGGGTCGAGGACCTGATGGTCCACCAGGCGGCCGAGCACGATCGCATCGAGTGCAAGGTCTGTGGCGCGGTCGTCCCCGACGGCTACTTCGCGATCCGCCACGCCTTCGACGAACACTCGCGGGCCGAGTACGTCCGGGCCTACGACGCGACTGCCGCCGAGGTCCGCCGCCGCGAGAAAGTCAAGGAGGTCGTCGAGGACGTCGCCGACATCCGCGAGGTCGTCGACCGCCTCGACGAGTAACCCGATTTGTGTGGGTTCGTCACCCGAGTGGAAAACGTTCTTATCCTACGCCCAGGAACGGCGTCCATGAACGTACCCGAAGAGTGGGGGGCGGGCACTGTTTCCGTCGACGGCGTCGACCTCCAGTACTACCGCACTGGCGAGGGGCCACCGATCGTCGTGGCACACGGCATGTTCGACCACGGGCGGCGCTGGGTACCGCTGGCGGACCGTCTCGCCGAGGACTACGAGGTGATCGCCTACGACGCCCGCGGACACGGCCGCTCCGACGCGCCCGAAACCGGCTACGACATCGACACCCGGGTCGTCGATCTGCTCGGGGTGCTGGACGGGCTCGACGTCGACGACCCGGTGCTGTTCGGGCACTCGATGGGCGCGGCGACCGTCGCGTGGGCGGCCGCAACCCATCCGGACGTGCCACGTGTCGTCGTCCTCGTCGACCCCTCCCGTCTCCATGGGGGACCCGACGTCAAGGAGGCGGCCGAGATCGCTCGCCAGCGCCTGCGCGAGTCCCAGTCCACGCCGATCGAGGAGCGGATCGAGGACCTCGTCTCGCATCCGGAGATCGACCGGGAACACGCCGAACGGCTCGCGGCCGCCGAGGACGAGTGTAACCCACACGTCGGGAATCTCGCGCAGGAACACCCGCCGGTCCGGGAGGCGTTCGACGACATCGTCGCCCCGACGCTACTGTTGCGGCGGGACGTCGACGACGAGCAACGATCGCGGGACCGACGAGCCGCCGGGCGGCTTGCGGACGGCCAGCTCGTCCACGTCGACGACGCCGGGCACTACGTGACCCGGGACGCGCCCGACGTGGCCGGCGCCGAACTCGAGACGTTTCTCGACCGACTCTGCTGAAACTGAGCGAATGCGTCCCATCCTGGGCGCAGTCGGGGAGGCGTGTGGCTCGTTTCGGTCTGGGTGGACTGAAAGGGGCCGTTCACGGCGGCGATTCGCC
>PXSQ01000036.1 GCA_003022725.1 Halobacteriales archaeon SW_7_65_23
ATCGACAAAGCAGCGGTCAGCAAACTGATCCGGCGAAACAGCTTTTACTCGCAACGTGGTATAGTCACTTTAGCAGGATTCCTCATAGATGGGGAGGCTCGTGGCCCCGTCTGGGTGGACTGAAAGGGGCCGTTCACGGCGGCGTCGCCGCCGTGAGCTCGGGAAGCTTCGCTTCCCGGTGTCCGCTCGACCCCTCCCGGGCGACGGTGAGCGCGAACGCAGTGAGCGCGAACGTCGGAAGACGCAGCCTGCGAGCGAAGCGAACAGGACCGTCTTCCGGAATAAGCACCGCAACGGAGTGAGGAGCGCAGCGAGCCCCGGAGGGTCGAGCGGGCGGGGGCTTTCAACACGCAAGAGATAGCGGGAACTGGAACGACTGCTCCTAGAGAGCGGGCGGGGGCTTTCAACACGCGGGTACCTGCAGTAGTAGCTGTTCCAACTCCCAGAGAGCAAACGGGAGCTTTTAGCGCGCAATCGATCACGAAGGCAGCCGTTTCAGCAAGAATTTATCCACCCACGCCCACCAGCAAGCGTATGGGCATCGAGGAACCGGACATCGACCCAGCACAGTTTCTGGAGGATGTCGAGATGCGCGTCGGCACCGTCACGTCCGTCGACGACTTCCCCGAAGCACGCAAGGACGTCTACAAGCTACAGGTCGACTTCGGCGAGGAGACCCGCCAGTCGGCTGCCGGCCTGACGGACAACTACAGCAAGGACCAACTCGAGGGCCGGCAGGTCGTCGCCGTCGTCAACCTGGGGACGGTCAACATCGCCGGCTTCGAGAGCCAGTGCCTGGTGATCGGCGTCGACGACGACAACGGCGACGTCGTCCACCTCCAGCCCGAGCAGCCGGTCCCCGACGGCAGCCGGATCTACTGACCGGCGTTTCCACTCATAGTGATTGTTGTGATTGTTTTCGGCACTTCATCGCAATATCGATGGGCTCACGGCCCGAAACTGAGGTCTGACGGATGCACGGCGGTAAAGACTCACAACAATCACTATCACGACACTACCGACAGTACCCGAACATACACACGAGCGAACCAACGCCGGACACACCGCAGAAAGCGGCCGTCACTTGCCCCAGATCACGCGAGTCGCGAACGCGTCCAGCCGGTCGGTTACCTTGCTCGCGAGCACCTCGTGGCGGGCGACCGACCGCATCTCCGACTCGTCGATCTCGATCCGTTCGCCGTCGAAGGGGTTCTCGCCGCCGTCCTCCTCGTTTGCGTCCTCGGTCGCGTCGATGACCGTGGTGACGCTACACCGCCCGCACGCTTCTTTCTGTTTGTCTCCCATGGGTTTGTCTTACACACTGATTCGACGGAGAAACGGTTAAAAGTTCCCCAGTTGTGAGTCGGGCGCACAGAACCGTCCCGCTGCAGGCGGCGATTCACGAAACATTCCCGGGGGAGAACGCGGGCGGCGACGACGTCGGAAGAGTTTACACGGACGGATGCCATGCACTCACACGAAGGAGACGCGCCGGGCGGGCCGGCGCACCAGAACGTATGAGCAACGCAGACACCGGCGGGACCGACGACGTAGAAGAGCCCAGCGACGCCGAACCGACTGACGGCGTCGAACCGATAGACGGCGTCGAGGAACTGGAGGAGTATCCGGAGTGGGACGACGAGTACTTCATGGAGGTTGCCGGCCGCCTGATCTACCACTACGATCTGGAGAAGGACAAGCGGGTCGACGGCGAGCGGTTCCCGATGTACGGCGAGATGACCATCGAGAACAAGAAACACTTTCTCCACCCCTCGATCGAGATCGCGAACCACCAGTCCTACGAGCACCTGTTCGTCCGGCGGACGGACCGCGTCCGGACCGCGGACCTCGACCGCCTCGTCGAAGCGGGTCACGAGATCGCCGAGGACTGGATCGACCCCGATCCGGAACACTTCAGTACGGAGTTCACGTTCGTCACGGTCACCGAGGCGATCCCCGACGACGTCCGGTCGCAGGTCCGGGGGCTCGACGAGCGGACGCTGCTGAAGTACGGGTACAACGGCCACTACGAGGTGAACCTCGTTGTCGTCGCGCCCGAGCAGCGGGAACTGATCTCCAACGACGCAGCCGACGTCAGTGAGGCGTTCACGACGTGGGAGGAGATCGAACGCGAGGAGCCGGGGCTGTTCGGCCTCATCAAACGACGGCTGCAGCTGTAGGCGGGTAGCGTCGAAAAAAGTCGCGTCGCGGTCAGTTCTGTGTCGAACGTTCGTCTGCGGCCGGTTAGTCGTCGTCGTGTTGGATCTCACCCCCGTCGGTGGCTGCGGGCTCCTCGCCGATCCGGCCGATCTCCCGGATGTTGCCGTAGCCCATCCAGAGCAGCGAGACCGCGAGGAACACCAGCGTCAGCGCGATGGCGACCTGGAAGACGGCCGAGATCTGTCCGATGATGTCGGTCGACTGCGCGGCGCCCTCCGTGACGCCCAGCAGGCGGCCGCCGAGCACCTGGTACAGCGACACCCAGAGCAGCCCGGCGATCGTCACGACGGACATGATCAGCATCGGCACGCCGGTCGTGGCGAGCTGTTTGGTGTCGTCCCAGTTGGCGATCCAGACGGTCACCGTCAAAAGCGCCATCGCGGCCAGCAGCTGGTTCGCGCCGCCGAACAGCGTCCAGAGGTCCGCCCAGCGACCACTGGCGACCAGCACGAACGCCGCGACGACGATGACGGTCGTGTTGGCGTAGCGGTTGGCGGCGAACGACTGTGCGGAGGTCTCCGGCGTTCCGACGACTTCCTCGATCATGTAGCGGCCGAGGCGACAGGCAGTGTCTGTGCTGGTCAGCAGGAACGCCGACAGCACCAGCGCCATGAACACCTCGGCCGTCGCGAACGGCAGGCCGAGCGCGGTCAGGATCGCCCCGCCGCCGAGCGCGAAGTTCGGCAGCGCGAGGCCGATCCCGCCCGAGGCGGCCGGGATCGCGATCACCGTCACGGCGGCCAGCGCCACCGCGGCCAGCAGCCCCTCACCGAGCATCCCGCCGTACCCGATCAGGCGGGCGTCGGTCTCCCTGTCGAGCTGCTTTGCGGTCGTCCCCGAGGAGACCAGGGAGTGGAAGCCGCTGATCGTCCCGCAGGCGATCGTGATGAACAACAGCGGGAACAGCGGCATCAGCGGGAGCGAGTCCGCGAACGGACTCCCGCTGGCGAAGAACCCGTAGAAGGCGTCCTGAGTGATCTGGAAGTCCGGCACCTCCGTCCCCTCCGGCAGCTCCGAGGCGGGCACGTCCATGCCCGTGACGAGCGACCCGACGATGACGGCGAGCAGCGTGCCACCGACACCGGCGTACAGGAGGTACGACGAGAGGTAGTCACGGGGCTGCAACAGTAGCCACACCGGCAGCACGCTCGCGAGTGCGGCGTACACCAGCGTGACGATCATCCAGGCCCCGATGTTCTGACCCGCCGTCCCCTCGGCGACGATCTCCGGGATGAACCCGGCCGAACTCATCAGCGCAACGCCGCCCTCCGGCGCTTCGCCGACTAGGACGATCGGGAACTCGATGCCGGCGAACACCGCCGCGAACACACCGGCGACGAAGATGACCGTTCCAGCGATGAACGACAGCTGGAGCTGGTACAGCCAGACTCCGAACAGCAGCGCCAGCCCGATGTAGATCATCCCGGCGGTCGCCGCCGCGGGGTAGGTGTGGAACACGAGGCCGATCACCAGCCCGAAGACGCCGACGACGAGAATGATCAGCAGGAAGGCGAACCACAGCAGCATGTCCTTCCCGCGCTCGCCGACGTACTGACCGATGATGTACCCGATCGACTTCCCCTCGTGGCGGATGCTGCTCGACAGCGCCGTGAAGTCGTGCACAGCGCCCAGCAGCGGGTTGCCGATCGCGACCCACAGCACCGCCGGCACCCAGCCCCAGACGAAGGCGGCCGTGATCGGACCGACGATCGGCGCGCCGCCGGCGATACTGGAGTAGTGATGCCCCAGTAACACCGGCTTTTTCGCCGGGACGTACTCTTGTCCGTCTTCGTACTTATGGGCCGGCGTCTCTGCCGCCTCGTCGAGTTCGACGAACTGCGAGAGATATTTGCCGTACGTCAGGTACGCGATCGTAAACGACACCAATATTGCCCCAACGAGGACGAGTACACTTACCATCCGTTCTCCCCCCGTTCTCTTTGCGAGCGATCCTGCCGTCCGTTTCCGTTATGTTTTCTCTCTTTGTGTACCATTGATATCACCACTGTTCGGACGATCTATCGCACGCCCAGTTGACGCCCACCGCCGGACATCTCCTGAGTACCGGTGTCGCACACATGCGTGCGTTGTCGTCACACGGTACGATACCACACGACCTACGTCGGAATGACATTCATATTCATCACAATTAAAAACTTCGATAATTCACCCCCACAATTGGCCATTGATTAATGAATAAGAGGGGTATTCGGATGTTTAATTATTATAATAACGCTGAGGTAACCCGGTCGGGAGTCCCCGAGACGGGGTCCGACGGTCGGAGCCGGCCGACAGAGTCGACGATCAGCGGTGAGACGGCCCGAACCGCCGATCCGGCCGATAATCGGAGGCCTACCGGCCCCCGGGCTACGGCGTCGGTCGGGGTTCGAGCCCGAGTTCGCCGGCGACCTCGTCCAGCAGGTCGCCTTTCACCTCCCGGACGCGGGTTTCGATCTCGGCGACGATCGGCGTATCGAAGCTTTCGCGGATCTCCGTGAGGCGCTCCTGTTCGGTCTCGACGCGGTCCCGCAGGTACGTTGCGCCGCGACCGTTCTCCTCGGGGTCGGGTTCGGGGGTGAGCTTGTTGACAACCAGTCCGCGGACCGGCAGATCCGCCTCGTACAGCGAGTCCAGCGCCCGTCGCGTCTCCCGGATCGAGAGTTCGTCGGGGTTGAGCACCAGCGTGAACGCGGCGTCCCCCCGCAACGTCTCGCCGGCGAACTCGAACTCCTCTTTGCGTTCCTGGAGCCGGGCGATGATCGGGTCGCCTTCCATCATCCGCCGGGCCTGCTGCTTGCCGATCGCCGCCCGCTCGTAGTACTCTACGCTTTTTTTGCGCTTGTGCAACAGCCGATCGATCCACTGTTCGAGGTGTTCCGGCAGGGCGAGTAACCGCAGGGTACCGCCGGTCGGTGACGTGTCGAACACCACCCGGTCGAACTCTTCGGCGTTGCGCATCACGTCGATGAACCGGTCGAACAGCGCGGCCTCGTAGGCGCCGGGCGTCTGGTGGGACATCTCCAGCTGCATCGAGATCTCGTTGACCATCGCCGGGCTGAGCTGCTCGCCCAGCTGCTGGCGCAGCTCCGTCAGGTGGCGGTCGACCTCCTCGTCAGGGTCGATCTCCATCGCGTGGAGGTGGTCGTACCCCGACACCGGCTGGGGGCTGTCGTCGAACTGCTGGTCGAACACGT
>PXSQ01000037.1 GCA_003022725.1 Halobacteriales archaeon SW_7_65_23
CCGACCTCCGACGGAGGCAACTTCCCGACCGCCGCGTGGTCGGTCTCGGTTCGTGCGCTCCACGTCGGGGTGGTGAGCGCGTGGCAACGCCAGTCCATACGGACTCCCCCGCTTGTGGCACACGGGCCGCGCCATCGGCCGTACTCGTCTTGAAGCCACGTGACGAGACCCAACTGGGCAGGGGTGCTGTAGTTGTTGATGGGGAAGCCCAAGCCAGCCCCACGTTTCCCGTTGAGTTGTCCCAATATACGACCCCGCGCGGCCTAAGTCTTGCGGTTTCGCGTCTGGGCCTATCGCTTGGACCCCCCCGTAAACGGATGGGGTTCCGCTGTTATTTTGTCTCATATACAGCCAGACGTGACTCCGTACAGTGCCAGGACAGTCCATCGGCTGTGTCATGGCCCGCACAACGGGATTTGGGACGGCATGGCCTAACTCCCTCCGCAACCACTAAGCGACCCACGGACCAACCAGCGGGCAATGGGAGACTGGACGGAGACGTACCGGCCGTCCTCGCTGTCGGAGCTCCGGGGCAACAACAAGGCGCGCGACCAGCTCCGCGAGTGGGCGGACAGCTGGGACGAGCATCGAGAGGCTGTCGTCCTGCACGGTCCCCCCGGGGTGGGGAAGACGTCAGCCGCGCACGCGCTTGCCGCCGACAAGGGGTGGCCGACCATCGAGCTGAACGCGTCGGACTCGCGAACAAAGGACGTCATCGAGCGGGTCGCGGGCGAGGCGGCGAAAAGCGGTACGCTTTCGGGCGGCAGCGGCGGCCGCCGGCTGCTCATCATGGACGAGGCAGACAACGTCCACGGCAACGCCGACCGCGGTGGCAGCCGCGCGATCACGTCGCTGGTCAAGGAGGCCGGCCAGCCGACCATCCTCATCGCGAACGACTACTACGAGATGTCGAACGGGCTTCGGAACGCCTGCCAGGATATCGAGTTCCGCAGCGTCTCCGCGCGCTCGATCAGGCCGGTCCTGCGGGACATCTGCCGGAAGGAGGGTATCGAGTTCGAGGACGAGGCCCTCGAACAGATCGCGGAGATGAACAGCGGCGATCTGCGGGGCGCGATCAACGACCTGCAGGCGCTGGCCGAGGGTCGCGACCGGTTAGCCGCCGAGGACGTCGTCACCAGCGAGCGCGACACGACGACGGGCATCTTCGACTACCTCGACACCCTAATCAAGGAGGCGGGCGCTCAGGAAGCGCTTGAGGCGAGCTACGACGTCGACGAGACGCCGGACGACCTCATCAACTGGATCGAGGACAACGTGCCCAAAGACTACCACGGGACGGAACTCGCAGTCGCCTACGAGTTCCTGGGCAACGCGGACCGGTGGCTCGGCCGGGTCCGGGCGACGCAGAACTACTCGTTCTGGCGGTACGCCGCGGACAACATGACCGCAGGCGTCGCCGCCGCCCGGCGCGAGCCAAAGGGTAGCTGGACCCGTTACGGCCCGCCCAGCTACTGGTCGAAGCTCGGCCGGTCGCGGGGCAAGCGGGACAAACGCGACTACATCGCCCGCAAGATTGCCGAGGCTAACGGCGTCAGCATGAGCACCGCCCGCCGCGAGGTGCTCCCGTACCTGGCGACGATGACCCACCACTGCAAGAACCGGGACCTGACCGTGGCGATGACTGCCCGCTACGAACTGGACGCCGAACACGTATCCTTCGTCACTGGCAGCGGCGAGACGACCAACAAGGTCCAGTCCATCGTCGAGGACGCAGAGGAACTGCGTGAAAAGGCCTCCGTCGAGGGGTCGCAAGGAGCGTTCGAGGGGAGCGTCGAGGCTGCCTCGTCACCGGAGAAAGAGGAGGCCGGGCCCGACGAGGGCCAATCGGAGGCGGACGGAGCAGCGAAGGCGGATGCCGACACGGCGGACGAAGAGTCGACGGCGGAGAGTGTAGCCGAGGACGACGAACAGGCAGGGCTCTCGGATTTCATGTGAGCGTCAGGAGAAGCGACGGGTCCGCCCCGATCAGTCGTCGACCTTGCTCGGCGTCGCGGTCCGGGACGGCTGGGTTTTTGCGTTCCCGTCGGCGGTCCAGAACGCGACGGTCGTGGCAAACACGAGCGAGCCGAAGATGACCTGTGCGGCGGTCTGGTGGGCCATCGACGCCCAGAGGCCGAAGTTCAGCACCGTGTTGGCGCCGAATAGGATCTGGACCGGGAGCATCACGATGGCGAGCGTCAGCGCGTAGCGGATGTACCGGTCGTAGTCACCGCGCCAGGCGACGACGCCAGCCCCGAAGATCATGAACCCGACGATCATTGCGACGAGGCGGTGGAACCACTCGACGAAACTCGGCCAGGTGGCGGGGAACAACCCGAGCCAGCCGTCACAAAAGGGCCACCGGCCCTCGCAGGCCAACCCGGCGCCGACCTTCCCGGTGTACACACCGAGCAGGATCAACCCGAGCGTGCTCACTGTCGTCACCGCCAGGTAGTGGCGAAAGGAGGCGCGCATACTGGTACTCGGGCGCGAGCGTATTTGAACCCCGTCATTCGTTCCAGCGGACTGGGAACTCCCGGGTGGGAGAAAGGTACGCAAACGGACAGGTAGTCGATGGCCTTAATGCCGTTCCACGGGATGAGCCGCCATGGGACTCGACGAGGATGCACTCGACTATCACCGGGAGGAACCGCCCGGGAAGATCGAAATCTCCACCACGAAACCGACGAACACACAGCGGGACCTCAGCCTCGCGTACTCCCCAGGGGTGGCAGCTCCCTGCCGGGAGATCAGGGACAACCCCGACGAGGCGTACACCTACACCGCGAAGGGAAACCTCGTGGGCGTGGTGTCGGACGGCAGCGCGACGCTGGGCCTCGGTGACATCGGCCCCGGCGCCTCGAAGCCGGTGATGGAAGGGAAGGGCGTGCTGTTCAAGCGGTTCGCCGACATCGACGTGTTCGACATCGAGTTCGACCACGTCAGCGCGGGGGAGATGATCGACTCGATCAGCGCGATGGAGCCGACGTTCGGCGGCGTCAACCTCGAGGACATCAAGGCGCCGGAGTGTTTCGAGATCGAAGAGCAGCTCCGCGAGGAGATGGACGTCCCGGTGTTCCACGACGATCAGCACGGGACGGCGATCATCTCCGGCGCCGCCCTCCTGAACGCGGCCGACCTCCTGGAGAAGGACCTGGAGGAACTCGACATCGTCTTCTCGGGTGCGGGCGCGAGCGCGATCGCCTCCGCGCGGTTCTACGTCTCGCTGGGCGCCAGCGAGGACCGGATCACGATGTGTGACTCAAGCGGCATCATCACCGAGGCCCGCGCCGAGGCCGGCGACGTCAACAAGTTCAAGCGGGAGTTCGCGCGCGACGTCCCCGAGGGCGGCCTGGCCGACGCAATGGCGGGTGCGGACGTGTTCGTCGGGCTCTCGGTCGGCGGCATCGTCGATCAGGAGATGATCCGGTCGATGGCCGACGATCCGATCGTGTTCGCGATGGCCAATCCCGACCCCGAGATCGACTACGACGAGGCCAAGGAGGCGCGCGAGGACACTGTGATCGTCGCGACGGGCCGCTCGGACTACCCCAACCAGGTGAACAACGTCCTCGGGTTCCCGTTCATCTTCCGCGGCGCGCTCGACGTGCGCGCGACCGAGATCAACGAGGACATGAAAGTCGCCGCAGCGGAGGCGCTGGCCGACCTCGCACGCGAGGACGTTCCCGACGCAGTCGTCAAGGCGTACGGTGACGAGCCGATCCAGTTCGGCCCAGGGTACATTATCCCGAAACCGCTCGACCCCCGCGTGCTGTTCGAGGTCGCGCCCGCAGTAGCCCAGGCGGCGATCGAAAGTGGGTGCGCCCGACGCGAGATCGATCCCGACAGCCATCGCGAGCGCCTCGAGGCCCGCCTGGGCAAGTCCCGAGAGATGATGCGCGTCGTCCTGAACAAGGCCAAAAGCGATCCCAAACGGGTGGTCCTCGCGGAGGGTGACGACGAGAAGATGGTCCGGGCGGCGTACCAGCTCACAGACCAGGGGATCGCGACGCCGGTCCTGATCGGCGACCAGGGGGAGGTCTGGGAGACGATGGAGCGGCTTGGCCTGAGCTTCGACCCCGAAATCGTCGACCCCGACCGCGACAACCTCGATCCCTACGCCGACAGGCTGTACGAACTCCGCCGGCGCAAGGGAGTTACCCGCCGCGAAGCCGAGGACATGATCCAGGACGGCAACTACCTCGGCAGCGTCATGGTCGAAATGGGCGACGCCGACGCGATGCTGACGGGGCTGATGCACCACTACCCGGAGGCGCTGCGTCCGCCGCTGCGCATCGTCGGCACCGCCGACGACGCCGAGTATGCGGCCGGCGTGTACATGCTGACGTTCAAAAACCGGGTCATCTTCTGTGCCGACGCGACAGTCAACCAGGACCCGACAGCCGACGTGCTCGCGGAAGTGACCCGCCACACCGGCGAACTGGCACGCCGGTTCAACGTCGAACCCCGGGCGGCGCTTTTATCGTACTCGGACTTCGGCAGCGTCGACAACAGCGGAACGCGGAAGGTCCGCAACGCCGCTCGCAGGCTCCGAACCGATCCATCGGTCGACTTCCCTGTCGACGGTGAGATGCAGGCCGACACCGCCGTGGTCGAGGACATCATCGAGGACTCCTACGAGTTCTCGACCCTGGACGCGCCGGCGAACGTGCTGGTGTTCCCCAACCTCGAAGCCGGCAACATCGGCTACAAGCTGCTCCAGCGGCTGGGCGGTGCCGAAGCTATCGGTCCGATGCTGGTCGGAATGGACAAACCCGTCCACGTCCTCCAGCGCGGCGACGAGGTCAAGGACATCGTCAACCTCGCCGGCGTCGCTGTCGTCGACGCCCAAGACGAGTGACGCCAGCGGGGAATCGACTATATTCGAGTTTTCACGTACTTACAGCCACCAGTATAGGGGCCGAACCGGATCACAACGCTGATTATCGTCTCCTGCGAACGGGTGGTCCCCACATCGCCGACGAGAGCGATACCATACGAAGACAGACACGTCTATCCGTGGCTCTCGGGCGGCGCTTCAGGGGGCGCTTGAAGTGCTCAAGACAGGACGCGTATTTCGCACCCCGTGACTCAGGCCAAGAAGTAGACTTATAGACCAACAAGTGGTATTCGCTAGCATGGCTGGAACTCGATTTACACCAGAGCTCAATTTGGACGGGTTGTCTCCGGATGAGGCGTTCGCCGTGTTGGGAAACGAAATCCG
>PXSQ01000038.1 GCA_003022725.1 Halobacteriales archaeon SW_7_65_23
CCGCCGATATCGACAAAGCAGCGGTCAGCAAACTGATCCGGCGAAACAGCTTTTACTCGCAATGTGGTATAGTCACTTTAGCAGGATTCCTCATAGATGCGCGGAGGCGTCCGAGGAGTTTACGCGCTTCGATTGGGTGGAGTACCCGGGGAAACTCACCCGGGACACAACAGTTAAGTTGGTAACTCGTGACACACTCGTGAAGCTCCGGTGAGTGGGGCTTAACTCTGTGGAGTACCACGACCCGGTAGAGATGGGCCACAGCGCCCGGTTGCCGGGAACCTCGAGCGTCGACAGGATCGTCTGTCACGTCGACGTCGACTGTTTCTACGCGGCGTGCGAGCGGCTCCGTGAGCCACCGCTCCGTGGCGAACCCGTGGTCGTCGGGATGGGATACGAGCCGGGCTCGGACGCCGGCGCGGTCGCCACAGCCAGCTACGAGGCCCGCGAGTACGGCGTCGAGAGCGCGCAGGCGATTTCCGAAGCGCTGGAGCGCCTGCCGCGCAAAATCGACGCAGCGCAGGACGACGACCTCGACGTGGCGGACGCCGGCTTCTACCGTCCTGTAGACATGGAGTACTACGAGTCAGTCGCCGGGGATATCAGGGAGATCCTCTCGGAGTACGCCGACGTCGTGCGCGAAGTGAGCATCGACGAGGCGTATCTGGATCTGACCGAACGGACTGGCTGGGAGGAGGTCGAATCGGTCGCAACCGCGCTGAAATCGGAGATCGCCGAGACGGTCGGCGTCACTGCGAGCGTCGGCGTCGCGCCGACAATGAGCGCGGCGAAAGTGGCAAGCGATCACGACAAACCGGACGGGCTGGTCGTCGTCGAACCGGGTGAAGTCGGGCCGTTTTTTGCGCCGCTGGACGTAGAGGAAGTCCACGGCGTCGGGCCGGTGACCGCCAGCGAACTCCAGGAGATAGGCATCGAGACAGCCGGTGACCTGGCCGCGGCGGATCCGGCACGGCTCGAGGCGAAGTTCGGCGAACGCGGGCGGCGCGTCGCCCGGTTTGCGCGCGGTGACGACGACCGGGCGGTCGAACCGCGGGGCGATCCCAAGAGCCTCTCGCGGGAGTCCGCGTTCACCGAGGCGACGACCGACCCGGAACGCCAGACCGACCGGCTGCTGACGCTGGCTGACGCCGTCGCCGAGCGGGCACGGCGCCGGGAGGTCTCCTACCGGACGATCAGCATCAAAGTGGTGACGCCGCCGTTCGACGTCCACACCCGGGCGGAGTCGTTGCCCGGACCAGTCGACGATCCGGAGCTCGTCGCCAGCATTGCGACGGACCTGTTCGCGGAGTTCGAGGGCACACAGATCCGCAAACTGGGCGTCAGGGTGTCGAACCTGTCGTTCGCCGACGGCGACCAACCGAGCCTGCAGCAGTGGGCGGGAGAGGAGGCCGGGGAGGCTGGGAACCCAGGTGCCGAACCGGAGGGGGATCCCCGAGCCCAGACGGACGCTTCAGCCACAGAGGCGACCGAACAGGCCACAGTCGAAGGATCGCAGGGGGAGGAGACAGCAGAGCGTGAGTCCCCTGAAGCAGAGCAACCGGCGGACGGCCAGCGGCGACTCGGTGATTTCGACCGGTGAATACGGCGAGGCAAGGTTTTTATCAGGCAATCGCCTTCGTCTCTAGTAACGTATGTCTGCTGAGGATTCGTCAGATGGCGAGCGAGGGAAGAACGTCGACGCGGACGACCCGGGCGACGGCTCCTCTCACGCGGAGTCAGGCAGCCGGGTAAACATCGACAGCGGCGAGGTGCGCGAGCGGCTCGAACAGGAGGCAGATAGAGCTGTCGAGCAGTTCGACGAAGGGATCGTCGACCTCCTCTCGTGGCTCCTCGACACCGAAACCCGGGCCAGGATCTACGTGCATCTCAGACAGCACCCCAACAGCACCAGCGACGAGATCGCCGAAGGGACTGGGCTGTACCCGAGTACCGTCCGGGAAGCGCTGGCGGGGTTGCACGACGAGAGGACGGTGATCCGCGGGAAACGTCAGAACGACGGTGCAGGGAACAACCCCTACGAGTACAGCGCGATCCCCCCGAGCGACCTCGTCGGCGACGTGGTCGACGACGTCCAGAGCCAGCTGAATACGGTGTTCAACCTCGACTGGCACATCGACCGCAGCGAGGACGCCGAGTCCGAACCGGTGACGATCACCGTGCAGGACGAGGCTGATACGGACGATGCGGACGACGTTACCGAGGGAGCCGACAGTGAGTCGGATGGGGTGGGAGACGCGGACGACTCCGACGACGACACTGGCGAGGGAAAAACGGAGCATCGAGTCAAAGGCACTTTACGAGACACTTTCTGTGAGCTGCTATGGGAGCTACGACGGCAGTCGCACTGGGTGGGACGTTCGATCCGGTTCACGACGGTCACCGGGCGCTGTTCGAGCGCGCGTTCGAGCGGGGGGACGTGACGATCGGACTGACGAGCGACAGCCTCGCGCCCGCGACCCGTCACGAGGATCGCCCGATCAGATCCTACGAGGACCGGAAAGCCGACCTCGAGCAGGAGCTCGAAGCGTTCGCGGTCGAGTACGGCCGCGAGTACACCATCCGACCGCTGGAGGAGCCGACCGGCATCGCGACGGAACCCGAGTTCAACGTGCTGGTCGTCTCGCCGGAGACGGAGGCCGGTGGGATGCGGATCAACGAGATCCGCCGGGAGCGCGGGCTTGCGCCGCTCGACCTGGAGGTGGTCGACCACGTCCGGGCAGAAGACGGGGATATCATCTCCTCGACGCGGATCGTTCGCGGCGAGATCGACGAGCACGGCACCCTCACGCCGGATCGGTCGGGCCGGATGCCCCAGGGTGCCGGCACCGACTAGTCACCAGTCCGGCGGTTCCAGGCCGGCAGCCCGGAGCTGTTCCTTCCAGCGTTGCTGGATCGTCAGCCGCGATACCCCGACAGCGTCGGCGACGGCCTGCTGGGACTGCTGATCGCCGGCGACGAGTGCGCCGACGTACAGCGACGCGCCCAGAACAGCCCGCTTCGACCGCTCCTCCTCCGGCGCGGTACTGAGAAAGACGTCGCGCGCTCGCGAGCGAGCCTCCTTGCCGAGGTCGAGCCGGTCGGCTGCCACTTCGAGATCGGCAAGCCACTCGGCTTCGTCGAGTTCGTCACTCGCGCGGTACACGGGAACTCGTAGACGCGGGTCGGATATAACGTTTGCCCGGAGCGAAGCGTTGATTTGGATGGTCGTAGAAGGTGGGGGTGAGCGCGGGTAGCCGAGCCAGGCCAAAGGTGCAGCGCTTAGGACGCTGTCCCGTAGGGGTCCGCCGGTTCAAATCCGGTCCCGCGCATGAGCGAACGCAGTGAGCGAAGAGCAGGACGGATTTGCGGCCCAGAGGACGAGCGAAGCGAGTCCTCGCGGTTCAAATCCGGTCCCGCGCATTTTGCGGCGAACTCACGTGAGCCGCAAATGCGGAATAAGGATTTGAACCCTGGAAGTCGCAGTGCGCGCAGCGAACGCAGTGAGCGAGCGCAACCGTCTTCGTCCGGTTCAAATCCGGTCCCGCGCATGAGCGAACGCAGTGAGCGAAGAGCAGGACGGATTTGCGGCGAACTCCCGTGAGCCGCAAGGCGGCCGACGGAGTGTCTCGGTCAGGTGATCGGAGCTCTCGGTGTTCTTAACAATTAGTCGACCGTCGCGTGATACATGTTCGTACCGGTTTGTTGCGTCCCGACTACCGGTAAAATATAAACGAAACAAGGATTTTTGGAGCCAACAGAGTAACACAAATGAGGAACCTATGGAAATCGAGACAGTTCACGCGCCGACGACTCGACCGTCAGGAAGATCTTCGCCCGGCTGACTGGCTGAACACTGGGGCGCTCAGCGGAGCGCATGGAAGAACTGGACACAGATCGCGGCGGAGCCGCCGTCGTTGCAGTCGATCCCTTTCACTATGTCAGAAGACCCAGCGCGCTATCCACGTGACGAATCGCTCTGGCTGGCGACGACGCCGCCGACCGACTACGACCCGATCGAGGACGGCCTGACCGTCGACGTCGCCGTGATCGGCGGCGGGATCACGGGCCTGAGCACAGCCATCAACCTGATCGAGGCGGGCCGTACCGTCGCCGTTGTCGAGGCCGACCGAATCGTGTCGGGGGTGACCGGCCACACGACGGCGAAACTCACGTCCCTGCATGGACTGATCTACGATGAGTTGCTCTCGGAATTCGGCAGATCGGAGGCTGACCAGTACGCGACAGCGAACGAGGCGGCGATCGACGAGGTCGAATCGCGAGCAGCGAGCGCAGATATCGACTGCGAGTTCGAACGCACCGCCGCCTACACGTACTCAACGTCGACGGACGACCTGGACACGATCAGAGCCGAAGTCCGGGCAGCCCAGTCGCTGGGTCTCCCAGCCTCCTTCGTCGAGTCGACGCCGCTCCCGTTCGATGTCGAGGGCGCCGTGAAGTTCGAGGAGCAAGCGGCGTTCCATCCGCGAAAGTACCTGCTCGCGGTCGCCGAACAGGTCCACGGCGACGGCAGCTACGTCTTCGAGGAGACGCAGGCCCAGGACGTCGATCCCGGATCGCCGTGCACCGTCGACACAGAACGCGGCTCGATCACTGCCGACGATGTCGTCATCGCGACGCACTTCCCGTTTTTCGACCGGGCGGGGTACTTCTCGCGGATGCATCCCCATATGGCGTACCTGCTCGCCGTTCAGTTGTCGGAGTCCCCGCCTGAGGGGATGTACTACAGCACGAACACACCAGCGGACACGATTCGTCACCGGCGGACAGTCGACGGCCAGGACATGCTGCTCGTCGGCGGCCAGAGCCACAAGCCGGGCGAAAAAGACATCTCAACGAAGGAACGGTACCGGCGATGTGAGGCGTTCGCCCGCGAGTACTTCCCGGTCGAGTCCGTGGAGTACCGCTGGTCGACGATGGATTACAGCACGGTCGACGGCGTCCCGTTCATCGGACAGATCGACCCGTTCACCGACAGCGTCTACGTCGGCGCTGGCTTCAGCGGGTGGGGCATGACCGGCGGCACCGCCGCCGGAATGATCATCAGCGACCTGATCGTCGACGGGTCGAGCCCCTGGGCGGAGGTGTTCGACCCCCAGCGTCTCACACCCGGCGCGTCCACGAAGGAATTCGTCACGGAGAACGCCGAAGTGGGCGTCGACTTTCTGAAGGACTGGGCCGCGACGGTTCTCTCTCCAGATGAGGTCCCTGTCGATCTAAATGAGGCTTCGGTTACTCGGCACGACGGGCGTCCTGTAGGGATCTTCCGTGACGGGGATGGCTCGGTCCACGCCGTGTCAGCGATCTGTCCGCACATGGGCTGTCTGGTCCGCTGGAACGACGCCGAGCGGACCTGGGACTGCCCTTGCCACGGGTCACGGTTCGACTACGACGGCGACGTCATCTCGGGACCCGCGCTCGACGGCCTCGAGTCGCGCGAGCTGTGAGATGACTGCAGTGGGCGGTGTCGCCCGCATCACTCCCGGTAGATCAGTGCAAGTGCGAGCGCCAGCGCGACGGCCGCGAACCCGGCCAGCAACACGAACACTGCAGTCGAGGAGCCGTAGGTGAGTGCAGCGCCGGCGAGTGACGCCCCGAGTGCACCGATCCCGAAGATCGCGAGGTACGTGTAGCCGAACGACAGCCCGCGGTGCTCAGGCGGGGAGTACTTTGCGATCGTGGCCTGGCTCAGCGGTTGCATCGCGAACAACGCGAAGCCGAGTGCGACGCTGATCGCGAGCAGCGTCACGAGCGTCGACGATGCCGGGACGAACAGCAGCGCGATGAGCACGAGAGCGGCCAGCATGGCCGCCATCCCCCTCACGGGATCGATCGCGTCTGTCAGACGGCCACCGACGTACTGGCCGCCGATTCCCACCGCCAGCAGCCCCGCGTACAGATACCGCGAGAGGTCGAACTCCTCGGCAGCCGGTCCGTCGGGAACGACGCCGATCGCTGCTCCGGGATCACCCTCGATCAGTGGCGAGAGAAAGTCGCTCAGCAGCTCCGGCAGGAACGTCACCATCCCACGGTAGTACAGTCCGTTGCACAACACGAGCACAAACACGAGCAGAAAGCCGGCAGTGAACAGCCCCCGGGAGGCGTCGATGAACTCCCTGAGCGAGGTCACGTCCGTCGACGGCGCTTCACCACCGTCCGCGACAGTGTCGACAGCAGCTGTCTCGTCGAACTCGATGGTCACCCCGACCGCCGCCGCGACGAGCGCGGGGGCGGCCAGCACAAGCGAGGCTGTCCGCCAGTCCAGCGTCAAAAGCAGGAGGGCCGTCGCGAACGGGCCACCCGCGATGCCGACGTTGCCGGCCATCCCGTGGTACGCGAACCCGACGCCCCGTTGCTCGACGCCCTTGCTGATCAGCGTCAGCCCCGCTGGGTGGTACACACTCGCCGCCAGGCCCCAGACTGCCAGCGCGGCTGTGATACCCATGATGCCGGGCGCGACTGCAAGCAGGAGGAACGAACACCCCATCCCGAACAGAGAGGCGACGATGAGTCGCTGAGAGCCGAACCGGTCGACCAGCAGGCCGCCCGGGAGCGCCCCCACGCCGAACAGCCCGTACCCGACCGCGACCACTGTCCCGAGCGTCGCCGAAGTTACCGAGAACTCCACCAGCCACACCGTCATCAGGATGGGGATCGACAGCTCATAGGTGTGGACCATCCCGTGCCCGGCCATTGTGAACCCGGTGATGGCGCGGTCGTTGCGGTTCATCTCCTGTCACCGCTGAACGACGGCCCGACCGTCACGACTCCGCTGAGCATCCTGGGAGACAGTACGGGAACGACGTTCAATGCCGTTGTGGTTCATACTGTCGGACGTAATTTCGTGGAGTCACGCGTCACGTTCAGCTATTCAACCGTGCGAATACAGCCAAGAGAGTGTCACGATGTGACACAGAGTTACGTCCGACAGTATCAGGCCGCCGGTTTTTTGCCAGCTGTACAGGCGGTACAAGGTGACTGCCCCGGGGTCGTACGGAAATCGAAGATTTCCGTGATGACGAGACGCTTCGCGTCTCGAACCACTTGACCCCGGGGTGCGTTCACGGGACAGAAACTGTCTATCGAGCGATACACAAATTTTTACTACGTCGTGCGTATGGATAACACGAGCCATGAAGAAACTGATCAACGAACCGGAAGACGTCGTTGACGAGATGCTCGATGGGATGGTCGAGGCACACGGCGGGCTCCGTCAGCTGTCAGGTAACGAGGTCATCGTTCGGGACGGGGCACCGATCGACGGCAAGGTCGGAATCGTCTCGGGCGGCGGCAGTGGCCACGAGCCGACACACGCGGGGTTCGTCGGCGAGGGCATGCTCGACGGTGCCGCGGCCGGTGAGATATTCACGTCACCGACAGCGGACCAGTTGAACGAGATGGTACAGGCGTGTGACGGCGGCGAGGGCGTCCTCTGCGTCGTCAAAAACTACGAGGGCGACGTGATGAACTTCGACACGGCGGCCGAGATGGCCGACATCGAGGGCGTCGACGCCGAACAGGTGGTCGTCAACGACGACGTGGCTGTCGAGGACTCACTGTACACGAGCGGCCGCCGCGGGGTCTGCGGGACGATTCTCGTCCACAAAGTGGCCGGCGCGAAGGCTGCGGCGGGCGGTGACCTCTCGGAAGTCGCGCGCGTCGCGGAGAAGGTGATCGACAACGTCGGCACGATGGGCACTGCACTCACCTCCTGTGTGACACCTGAAAAAGGGGAACCAACGTTCGACCTCGGCGAGGACGAGATCGAACTCGGCATCGGGATCCACGGCGAGCCCGGGACCGAGCGCGTCGACCACATGCCGGCGGACGGGATTACCGACCACCTCACTGAGGCGGTGCTCGAGGATCTGGATCTCGACGCCGGGACCGAAGTCGTAACGATCGTCAACGGGATGGGTGGGACGCCGCTCTCGGAGCTGTACGTTGTCAACAGGCGGCTCCAGGAGCTACTGGACGATACGGAGCTGACCGTCTGGGACCAGTGGGTCGGCGACTACATGACGTCACTGGATATGATGGGCTGTTCGATCACCGTCTGTGCCGTCGACGACGAGATCAAGGACCTGCTCGCGGCGCCGGCTGATACGCCCGCGCTGACGATCCAGGAGTGACTGTCCGGGGCAAGGAGCCGCGGGCGCCCTGGACGCGTAGCCAGCAGACCGAGCGACCGACAGAGAGGTGACGATCACATGGCTGATGCAACCGAACAGACCGCAGTCGTACTGGAGGCCGTCGGGGCCATCACGGAGCGCCTCGAGGCAGAAAAGGAGCACCTGACGGATCTCGACTCGGCGATCGGCGACGCCGACCACGGCGCGAACATGGCTCGCGGGTTCGCGGCCGCACGCGACCAGACCGCGGACATGGAGGACGCCGACCCCGCCGATGTCGTGAAGACGGTCGGGACGGCGCTGATCTCGGAGGTAGGCGGCGCCTCCGGTCCCTTATACGGCGGGTCGATCATGAGCGCGAGCAGCGAGCTCGCCGGCGGGCTCGACGAGGCCGCGACGGTCGCCTTCGCGGAGGCGTACCTGGAGAAACTCCAGGACCGTGGCGACGCCCGCGTCGGCGACAAGACGATGGTCGACGCGCTGGTGCCGGCGGTCCACACCTACAAGAAGTCGATCGAGGAGGACGACTTGCCGCCGCTGACAGCGCTGTCGAAGGCCGTCGACGCCGCCGAGCGGGGGGTCGAGTTTACGGTCCCGCTGCGCGCGAAGAAGGGCCGAGCGTCGTACCTGGGCTGGCGCTCCGTCGGCCACCAGGATCCCGGTGCGACGTCGACGCTGTACATCCTCGAGGAACTGCTGGACGTCGCTGCGGACCACCTCGAGGGCGAGATCGACCGGGACGCGACCTCGCCGACGATCCCCGACGACGAGCCGGAGGAGGAGTGATGGTCGGCATCGTCGTCGTCTCACACAGCGAGGCTGCCGCGGAAGGGATCGCGGAGGTGGCCACCGAGATGGGCGGCGACGCCCGGATCGTCCCGGCCGGCGGCGGCCCGGACGGCGACGTCGGGACGGTCGCCCCCGACATCGAGGCAGCGATCCGCGAAGCCGACGACGGCGACGGCGTAGTGGTGCTGGTTGACCTGGGCAGCGCGGTCATGAACGCCGAGATCGCAATCGAGGCTGTCGAGGATGAGATCGACGCTCGCATCGCCGACGCGCCCGTTCTGGAAGGCGCGCTCAACGCCGCCGTCGCCGCTGCCTCCGGGTCGGCTACTGTCGAGACAGTGCTCGAGAAGGCCGAGGAGGCCCGCGACTACCGCAAACTGGACTGACGCAGGGTCGCGTTCGAGGGTCGATCCAGCTACGCTCAGCCAGTCCGGTTCGACGCTTCGTCCAGCAGCGACTCCACTTCTGCTCGCGTCGGGGCGTCCAGTGCTCGCTCTGCGAGTTCGCGTGCCTCCACTGTGTCGATCTCGCGCACCCGACGTTTGAGGCGCAGAACAGAGAGAGCACTCGCCGAGAGTTCCTCGCCGATCCCGTCGAGCCGCTGGTCACTCATCGTCATCGAGTTCGTTCGCCGGGGTGGTGAGGACCGCCTCCAGCGCGTCGAGTGCATCCTCGGCGTCCGGTCCCTCGGCGACCAGTCGCACGTCGTCACCGCCGCGCACCCCGAGCCCAGTCACTGCAAGCATGCTGTCCGCTCTGGCTTCCGACCCCTCTCCGTCAGCCCGTGAGACTGTCACTGTCGCGTCGAACTCGCCGGCCGTCTGGACGAACGCCGAGGCGGGGCGGGCGTGCAACCCGTCCTCGGGCACGACTGTTACAATGCGCTCCATACCTTCTGATGGGCCAGAACCATCTTAGAAGTTCTGACGTCGTTTATACGGCGGGCCAGGCGGCGGTAGAACGAGGACGATCCGGAAGGAGGGGCGCAGCCAGGAGAAGAACCGCGACCCATAAACCTGTTCGACCCTGAGCGTCAGTTATGCACCGCCGGAGGTTCATCGCGGCCGTCGGGTCGGGCGCGACAATCGCACTCGCGGGCTGTCTCGACGCCATCGCCGACGCCAGCGAGCACGATATCGGGATGAGCATCAACAGTTTCAGACCCGACACGCTCACCGTCACCGCCGACACGACGGTCACCTGGCGCAACACCAGTTCGCACGGTCACACCGTCACCGCGTTCCAGGACGCCTACCCGGAGGAGGCGTCGTTTTTCGCCACGGGCGGCTACGAGACCGAAGACCAAGCCGTCGACGCCTGGAAGAACGACAACAGCGGGGTCCTGACCGAAGGCCAGACCTTCGAGTACGAGTTCACGGTCCCCGGCCAGTACGACTACTACTGCATCCCGCACCTCGACGCAGGGATGGTCGGGACTATCGAGGTGACGGCTGATACTGCCGGACGTGATTCCGTTACCACCCGCTCTCCGCGTGCCGCTACATTTGTATAGCTAGAGAATACAAGTAATAGTCAGTCAGGAGACTGGTGTTCGGGGGTTCGGCGTACACGCAATGACACAGGAGAGGGGGACTGTCGAGGATCGCTACGAGATAGCGCTCGCGATCGGCCGTGGGAACAGCCTTCGGGCGACTACCGAGCGTGCGCTGTCCGCATACGTCGAGAAGCTTGGCTGCAGCGGCGGCGCGGTGCTCGAACGGCCGGAGAGCAGCAGGGAGTACCGCCTCATTGAGTCCCAGCCCGGAGATCCGGCTGCAGACAGCGGCCTCCAGGCCGGCATCGAACACCTTCGAACCGGGTCGGTCGAGGGGGGGCTGCCTGTTCGTGGCGAGTCCGGTGACGGTGCCCAGTACTGTGTGATGTCGCTTCCGTCGTTCGGGGCCATAGTGCTCGCAACGCCGGAGCAGGCGTTCGAGGAGGCGACCGTCGCCGTACTCGCGCCGCTGAACGAGAAGCTCGCTGCGGCCTGCCGGGAACAGCGAACCGAGACCGCGCTGCGCGAGGACCGCGACCGATTCGAGGCCCTGTTCGAGACGATCCAGGAGCCGCTGGTCCACGCCGTGTTCAGGGAGAACGAACCGATCGTGAAACGCATCAACGCCGCCTTCGAGGAGACGTTCGGCTACTCGGCTGAGGAGGCCATCGGGGAGAGCGTCAACGAGTTGATCGTTCCACCGGAGGAGCGGGCCCGCGACGAGGCGCAGTCGCTGGACGAGTACGCACTGGAGGGCCGGACGATGACCAGGGAAGTGCGTCGCGAGACAGCCGACGGGATGGGCGATTTCCTGTTCCGTGGCGCGCCGGTCGAAACCGGCGGCGACCACGAACACTTCGGGATGTACGTCGACATCACCGAAAAAAAGACCCGCCAGCGACGGCTCGAACAGCTCTACGAGGAGACGGAGCAGATATTCACAGCCAACAGCAGGCAAGCAGTCTGTCGCTACGCGCTCGCTGCGGCGGACGGGCTCATCGGCGCATCGACCGCCGGTGTTCACCTCTACGACCGCAGCGCCGAGGCGCTCGTCCCGACCGCCACCAACCAGCGCGCCGAGGCCGTATTCGAGGGCGAGTCCGGACCGTACACCGACCGCAATACGGTGGTCTGGGAGGTGTACGACTCAGGGGAGCCGGCGATGATCCACGACATGGAGCAGTTCGACGGTCGGCTCCCGGGTGGTGAGACTCCCGTAGAGAGCCTGATCGTCCTCCCGCTCGGAAAACACGGGGTGTTCATCGTCTCGGCGACCGGAGCAGACGCGTTCGATGAGATCGATTTCGACTTCCTTCGGCTGCTCTCAGCGCTGGTAGAGACGGCGCTGGATCGCACGACGCGAACGGAGGGGCTGGAGGAGATCCAGGGTCTCACCCGCGATACCCTGGCGGTCGACACCCACGAGGAGGTGGCCGAAGCCGTGCTGGCGCGGATTCCGGAGGTGCTGGACATGCCGCTGTCGACGATCTGGGAGTACGACGCCGGCCAGGACGCCCTGGTTCCGCTGGCTGCCACCGAAAAGGCCAGCGAGGTGTTCGACGAGATCCCCACGTTCTCGACCGACGACAGCATCGTCTGGCAGGCGTTTCAGGACGGCGAGATCAGGCTGATCCCGGACGTCGACGCCCACTCAGACGTCCACAACAAGGATACGATCATCGGGTCGGAGATCGTGGTCCCGATCGGGGAGTTCGGGGTGTTGATCACCGGCTCGACGTACAGCGACAGCTTCGGCGAGTCCGAACGACGGTTGCTCGAGACGCTCTCGGCAAACGTCGAGACGACGATGCGCCTGACCAGCCGCCGCCGCGAGCTGGAGCTGCTCGACCAGGTACTCGCCCGGATTCTCCGTCACAACATCCGCAACGTCCTCACGATCATCAAGGGGTTCGCCAGGCAGATCCAGCAGGAGGGCAACCGGGAAGCCGCGGCCCACGCCCAACGGATCATCGACCGCTCCGAGAGCCTCCAGTCGACCGCCGAACACGCCCGCGATATCCGCCACATCATCACGAACCGGGAACGCCGCGAAGAGTTCCCGCTACAGGCGGTTGTCGAGCGTGTCGTGACGACCGTTCGCTCGGAGTATCCATCGGTCCGGGTCAGGACCACCTTCGACGCGGAGCCCACCGTGCTCGTGCACCCTGACCTGCCGGTGGCGGTGCGCCATCTTGTCGAAAACGGGATCGAACACGCCGAGGAGGAAACTACCCCGCAGATCGAAATCACCGTCTCGACGTCGAACGACGGGGCTGTCCTGGAAATCGCGGACAACGGCCCCGGGATCCCCGACCACGAAATCGAAGTGCTGGAGACCCACGGGGAGTCGGCACTCGAACACGGCAGCGGCGCCGGGCTGTGGCTCATCGACCGCATCGTCAACTACTCCGACGCGACGATCGAGTTCGACCGGACCGACGACGGCTCGGTCGCCACCATCACGTTCGAGCAGGCATAATGGCTATACTGCCAGACGTGACTCCGTACAGGGCCAGGACAGTCCATCGACTGTGTCATGCCCCGAATAGGGCCAGGACAGTCCATCGACTGTGTCATGCCCCGAATAGGGCCAGGACAGTCCATCGACGTGTCATGCCCCGAACAACGCGATCTGGGACGGTACGGCGTGAGTGAATCACGTCCGGCTGTCTATCCGTACGCTCGCAATTGGGAGAAAGAGTCGCCTGCTTCGGGCCGCAAACACCCGTCGCCGTCGTGATTGCTTGCGAGGTTAGTCCCCGGAGACGTCGACGCTGGTTTCCTCTTCGGCGGCGACTTCCTCGGGCCTGGCCTCGAGGGTCATCTTCTGGATCTCCACCCGGCGCAGCGGGTAGATCGTCTTCGTCTCGTTGTAGATGGCCGAGGAGAGCCGCCCCTCGACGACGCTGTCGACGAGGTCGTCGAACGTCCGCTCGGACGCCGCGTCCTCGACGAGGTCGATCATCTCGCGTCTGATCGCCTTCTCCTGGCTCTCGTCGGCCGACTTCGTCGTCAACGCGACCGGCTGGATCTGGACGCGGTAGTCGTCGCTGGTCAGCACCGTGATGTACGCCTCGATCTTCGAGGAGCCGCGGCGGACGAGACTCCGCAGGTAGTCCCGCGTCATCTCGTGTTTGATGAACTCGGTGTAGGCCGTGTCGCTGGCGACCTCGGTCACCTTGAAGGTGAGCTTCGTGTTGTTTCCGCTTGCGTCGTTGCGGATGTCACCAAGCGTCATCTCGATCGTGCGACCGAGCACCTGCTCGGACTCGTCGGCTGGCGTCTCGCCGAGTTTCTCCCTGTCGAACTGCTCGGGAGCCTGTACTGTGTACCACTGTTTCTGTTGCTTCTGCCGTGAGACTGATCGTTCGCTCATGTGTCGTGTGTGTCTGTGGACGCCGCCCCGTCCGTGGTTGCAAGCTGTGCTGCCGTCTGCAAGTTGACGACGTAGTCGTCGACCGTCGTCCGCAGGCCGCCGGTCGTCCCCCGGTCGATCCGGGTGACGATCCGGTCGCCCTCGACTGTCGTCTCCATCTCCGCCGTGTTGTCCGGCCGGACCGCGTTCGCGACCCGCCGTGCTGTCGCCGCGTCGCCGTGCTGTGTCTCGATCCGGGCTCTGCGGGAGTCGTCAGTCATCGGAACGCCTCCCTGAACGCCGCGACGAACTCGGTCGGCGTGACGTCGTACGTCGCGCGGCCCCGGACCGTCGTCCCGCCGCCGGTGCCATCGACCTCCTGTGCCGCCCGGTCCATCGCGTCGCCGACAGCCGGCGTCGGATCGCTCGCCGACGGGACTCCGGCTACATCACCGC
This sequence comes from Halobacteriales archaeon SW_7_65_23, assembly GCA_003022725.1. Classification (GTDB taxonomy): domain Archaea; phylum Halobacteriota; class Halobacteria; order Halobacteriales; family Haloarculaceae; genus Halovenus. The sequence continues at coordinate 14,246 of PXSQ01000038.1, forward strand.
CGACCGTGGCGGTGCGGGCTTCGGCGATGCCATTCGAGACGACGAGCACGACCGGTTCCGGCGATCGGTACCCACACAGCAGGCGGGCCACGGTTCCGACCGGAACGTGCTCGTCGGCAGCCGATAGGCGTGCCACGTAGAGTCCGTCATACTGCCCCGTCGAGGCGTCTCTTGCTGCAGCGTGCGCGCGCTCGCCGTGGTCGCGCCAGAGAGACAGCGCCGTCTCGACTTCCCCGCTGCCCAGCGCGAGCGCAACTCCGAGCCCCGGCCGTTCCCGGGCCGTCGCGGCGAGCACGTCGCCGAAGCCGCCGACGGTTCCGAACGGGCTGCCCGCGAGCGGTCGCAGGAATCGTTTGACCGCGACGGTCGCGCGCTCGGTCGCTGCCCCGTCGCCGGCAACAGCCAGTGCGACGGCGGAGGCCAGCTGCCGGCGTGCGTCCGCGTCAGTCGCTGCCGAGCGGTCCAGGCCAGCAAGCGTCTCCGCTGCCGCCTCGCGGTCGCCGGAGAACGGTGCGTGAACGAGCGTCGAATGTGCCAGGGCGTCGACCGGATCGACACCCGGTGACGCGATCCCCGGCCGCCGGTCGATGCGGCGCTCGGTCGCAGCACCCAGGAGGTCGCTCCCCGGGACTCGTCCGGTACCGATCACGCCCGCCAGCGCCAGCGCGGGATCGGGGTCCGCGAGTTCGGCTGCCACGTCGTAGGCGGCGGCAGACGCGGACCCTCCCTCGTCTCCGAGTGCCGTTTCCTCGGGACCGGCCGGCCGTCCGAGCGCGATCCGGACGTCGGCATCCGTACCGGTGTTTGCCCCTTCCGGAAGGGGGACAACCGAGGTCTGGTAGGGGACGTCGCAGGCCTCGAGTGCGTCCGCGAGCAGGCCCGCGGCTGCAACGCCGTCGGCCGTTCCGGCGACGGTCAGCCCCACGAACCCGGCGCTGCGGAGCCGCGCAGCGACATCGCTGGCGGCGGGGGCGTCCGCCTCGGAACGGCCGGTCGCGGACATCTCAGATCAGTTCGCGTGCCTCGTCGACGCTGTAGCTGAACTCCTCGTCGAGCTCGTCGCCGCGGTAGTAGTCGATGAGGCGGCGGATCTTCGACTCGGTGTTCTGCAGCGCGCGCTTGTTCTGGTAGTCGGTGCCGTTCTCCGCGAGGTGGTCCCGCAGGCGGACGGCCGTGGCCATCAGGTTCCGCAGGTCCTCGGGGATCTCGGGGTCGGCGTCGTGTTCCTCGAGGATCTCTGTCACCTTCTTGCCGGTCGCCAGCTTGACGTCCGGGACGGGTGTCCCCTGGACGCCTTCGTCGCGGAGGACGAGCCCGATCTCGCTCGGGCTGTGGCCATCCTCTGCCAGTTCGACGACGCGCTCCTCGACTGCATCGGCGTCGACGTCGCTCCATTCCGGTGGGTCGTCTGCCGCCGGTCGCTCCGAGCCGGAGGAGCCGCGGCGGCGTGAGTGCATTCGTGCCATAGTTGTCATTGGAACTGCACAGACCGCGCCGTGCGTGTCGCGTCCGGGATGGACGCGGCGTCCGCCGACCGAGCGGCTACCGCCCGTCATCGGACGACAGCAGCCGGTCAACGATCGACACTACCGCAATCCCGAGCCGCCCAAGCGGGCGGCGAGTCAGATTTGCGGCCGTGCGTTCCCACCCGGAGACAGCGTCCCGGCCGTGTTAACGCTTTCTTTCTGGCGACTGGCAGTGCTCTGCCCACCACCCGCCGTATGCACGGCGGATCGACATCCTTTCGTCCGCGTCGGCCGTCGAATGGGGCATGTTCGAGGAGTTCGAGGTGATCCCGGCCGTCGACATGCAGGACGGCAGCGTCGTCCAGCTCGTGGGCGGCGAGCGGGGCACTGAAACGGAGTACGGCGACCCCGTGGAAGCGGCGACGGGGTGGGTCCAAGCGGGCGCGGAGGCGTTGCACTTGATCGACCTCGACGGCGCGTTCGACGGCGAGCGCGCCAACGCGGACGCAATCGAGGCTATCGTCGAGGCCTGTCCGGTCGACCTCCAGCTCGGCGGCGGGATCCGGACAGTAGAGGACGCGACGTCGCTACTCGCCGGCGGTGTCGACCGCGTCATCCTCGGGACAGCGGCGGTCGAGAACCCCGACATCGTCGCCCAGATCAGCGAGGAGTTCCCCGGACGCGTGATGGTGAGTCTCGACGCCAAGGAGGGTGAGGTTGTCGTCTCCGGGTGGACCGAGAAGACCGGGCTCGGTCCCGCCGAGGCAGCGAGCCGTTACGAGGAACTGGGCGCCGGTGCGATCCTGTTCACGAACGTCGACGTGGAGGGTCAGCTAGAGGGTGTCAGAACCGACCCTGTCCGGCGGCTGGCCGACGCTGTCGATATCCCCGTGGTTGCCAGCGGCGGTGTCGCCTCGATCGACGACGTCCTTGCGCTGCGGGATGCTGGTGCCGCCGCCGCAGTGGTGGGCAGCGCCCTCTACGAGGGGGCGTTCACGCTCCAGGACGCAACGGCTGCACTCGACTCGTAGTCACTACGCAGTCCAGAGAATGCCTGCACAGCGGCGGCTCTGATCGTCGAGGTCCACAATCATCAGCCATGTGTCCGACGATTGACAGGGAATCAACCGGAAGTTCATACGGAGCGCCGCCAGTTCGCTGACAGGCGTCATAGTGATTAGTGCGATTATTTTTGTGCCCACGTCACGTGAACGGTTGGTTCGCGGGCTGACGCACACGAATTGTGACTCCTTGGCGGTAAAGAGTCGCACT
>PXSQ01000039.1:0-14169 GCA_003022725.1 Halobacteriales archaeon SW_7_65_23
GTCCCGTTGCCGGGCTGGTCTGATTTTTCATCGTCGTCACCCAAACAACCGGCGAGACCGAGCAGACCAGCGGTTGCAAGCGTACGGAGGGCGTGCCGGCGGGTCGTCGTGGTGGACTGTTCGGAGGGCATAGCATCTTTATTATCTTTCATCGTTTCGAAATGATTCTACAATCGTGTACTATGTAATCATGGAATATAGTCAATCTTATCGAACTCATCTTTAATTGCTGGAATCCCCGTGTGGTTTGTATTGAACCCGGGTTCTCTCCACGAATTAATTCCGGCAGCAAGCATATATGCCTCGTAATACGACTCTGGATCATAGATATCGAGCCAGAGGGGTCCACCTGAATCGCCATCTTGTAATTTGCTTGAATCGAGATCAGTTCGGAACTGATCGTCATTGACCGCTTTTATTCCAAAGCCCGAAATTCGACTGGATTTTGAACCTTGGAATACTAAGGTTTCGTTCCAATCTGTTCCGTGCTCTACATCTTCAAGTGCATCTTGTTCAATACCTCCATCTATTGGGGCCGGATATTTCTTCCCATCTTCATCTGCTATTTTGTTATCCATCTCAGTCACAACCGCCAAATACGCGGGGAGCACACACAAAGCTATGACCGAGCGCACGGCGGCGGTGACGCGCGAGACGGCCGAAACCGAGATCAAGCTCATCCTCGACGTCGACGGGGAAGGGGACGCCACAGTCGACACCGGCATCGGCTTCTACGACCACATGCTCGACTCCTTCGCCACCCACGGCCTGTTCGACCTGACCGTCGAGTGCGACGGCGACCTCGACGTCGACGACCACCACACCGTCGAGGACATCGCTATCGCCCTCGGCGAGGCGTTCACCGACGCACTGGGCGACAAGCGCGGCATCCAGCGCTTCGCCGACCGCCGCGTCCCGCTGGACGAGGCCGTCGCCGCCGTCGTCGTCGACGTCAGCGGCCGCTCCTATTTTGCCTTCGAGGGCGAGTTTTCCCAGGACGCCGTCGGCGGGATGACCAGCCACATGGCCAAGCATTTCTTGCGCTCGCTCGCCACCAACGCGGGCCTCACACTCCACGCCGACGTCTCCGGCGAGAACGCCCACCACGAGATCGAGGCGCTGTTCAAGTGTCTCGCACGCGCGCTCGACGACGCCACACGGATCGATGAGCGGCGGGGCGACGCGCCGAGCACGAAAGGCGAGCTGTGAGTTCTCAACTCCGCTCGACTGTCGACGCACGTGCCGAACCCGACGCAATCCTCTTGTATACAGCACTGTATACTAATCGGTATGAGCAAGACGATCCGGGTCGACGACGACACGCACGCCACGCTCGCCGCGTTGAAGGGGGACGACGAGACGTTCGACGAGCTGCTCTCCCGGCTGATTCGGGAGCGGCGCGAAACCGTCAGACAGGGGGCCGGGCTCTGGGAGGGGACAGACGCCGCCGAGAAAGCACGGGAGAAACGTGAGGAGTTCAAGCGTGACGTCGGCGCCCGATGACCCTCTACGATAGCAGCGTCGTCATCGAGTACCTCGACGGCGACGACCGCGCCGTGAATTACGTGCAGGCACATCTCGACGAGCGCGCAGTCGCTCCGCCGCTCGTCATGTTCGAGGTGTATCAAGGAGAAGCATTCAAAACGGGGCCGACCGATCTCGACGCCGTCGACGGTGCGCTCGAATGGCTGACAGTGATCGACGACACCGCCGGGTCAGCGCGTGCAGCCGCCGAGCTGCAGGTACAGCTCCAGCAGCACGGCGAGACGCTCGCGGCGCGCGACGCGTACATTGCCGGCACAGCGATGGCCCGCGACGAGCGACTCGTCGTAGCCGACTCGGACTTCGACGTCGACGGGCTCACGGCGGTCCTCACCGTCGATTTCCTGTAACGGCCCGATCGAAGCCAAACACATAACCCGCCTGCCGGTGTTGTCATCACCATGTTTGACGAGATTATGGAGAAGTTCTCCGATTCGCCGAGCCAGCAGCGGGTGATCCGGCTGTTGCTGGAGCGGGGCTTTTCCGTGAACGACGAGGGGCGGGTCGTCTCCGGCGGGATCGAGATCCCCAACACCGGGATCGCGCGGGAGGTCGGCGTCGACCGCCGGGTCGTAGACACGACGACTGACGCGATCCTCGCCGACGACGAACTCCGCCCGATCTTCCAGAACATCTCCGCGATCCCCAGCCTGATGGATCTCGCGCCGGTGCTTGACCTGACCGTGCTCACCGTGACGGTCAACGACGCCGACCAGCCGGGGATCGCCGCGACTGTCACCGGGATCATCGCGGACAACGACGTCTCTATCCGCCAGATGATCAGCGAGGATCCCGAGTTCACCGACACGCCGCAACTGCACATCATCACCGACGAAACTCTCCCCGGAGATCTGATCACCGAGATCCAGGAATTCCCGTTTGTCCGCCGCATCGAACTCGCGTGAAATCAGCCGGTTCATTTTTGAGGGGCAATTTACAACATAGTGGACATGAGAGCGCCGTCGCGCCGAAATCCGCTGGTTCTTGCCGGGCTCGGAGTGATCGGCGTGACCGCCGTCACGGCCGCGCTCGGGTCCGCGCGGCGTGCTGATTGTCCTGGGCTGGCTGCTCGACGACGAACTGCCGCCGGCGACCTACCGGCGGCTGTACAGATGGATGGGGTTCGGGCTGTTCGTCTTCTTCGTCGTCGGGTTCTGGTTCGGACAGCTCAGCCGCGCCTTCGAAACGTCGTTCTCGCTGGCGATCGTCTCGTCGCTCGGGACGGGCCTCGCGCTCGGCGGCATCATCGGCATCTACGCCGTCCGGCTGCACCGGGCGAACGCACAGCTCCGCGCACAGAACGAGCGCCTCGACGAGTTCGCCAGCATCGTCGGCCACGACCTGCGCAACCCGCTGAACACGCTCTCAATATCGCTGGAACTGGCCGAGAGGACCGGCGACGAGGAGCATTTCGAGCGCGCCACCCGGTCGGTCGACCGCATGGAGGGGCTGATCGACGACCTGCTCGCGCTGGCCCGCCAGGGCGAATCCGCCGGGGAACCGGAGCCGGTGTCGCTGGCCGCCGTGACCGACGACGCACGGGACACTGTCGAGGCGGGCGACGCGACGGTCACCGTGACCGAGGACCTCACCGTCCGCGCCGACCGCAGCCGACTCAGACAGCTGCTCGAGAACCTCCTGCGGAACGCCGTGGAACACGGCTCCCCAAACTCCCGCGGGGAAATCCCCGAGCACCCCATCCAGTATGGCGGCACGGTAACAATCACCGTCGGCGCGATCGACGACCGGGGGTTCTACGTCGCGGACGACGGACCCGGCATTCCCGACGACGAGCGCGGCCAGATCTTCGAGACCGGCTACTCGACCGCTGGCTCGGGTGCGGGGATCGGTCTCGCGATCGTCAAGCGGATCGTCGACGCCCACGACTGGGAAATTACGGTCACCGGCAGCGAGGCGGGCGGCGCGCGCTTCGAGATCACCGCCGTCGAGACCGTCGATGCCGACGGCCCACGGGGAGTGTCACACAGCGCGTCGCCGGGATCGGACGAAAGCGACAAAGCCCACAACGGGTAACACCCAGTCGTGAGCGAGACGTACCGGAGCGTGGACAGCCGCGGGGAGGCCCGCTTCGAGATCCGCGGTTCCGAGTTCATCGGCCACGTTGCGCCGGCACACACCGTCGAGGAAGGCGAGGCGTTCGTCGACGCGATCCGCGAGGAGTACGCCGACGCGACCCACAACGTCCCCGCCTACCGGATCCGCGCCGAACCGCTCCGGGAGTGGGCCAGCGACGACGGCGAGCCAACCAACAGCGCCGGCAAGCCCGCGCTGAACATACTCCAGCAGGAGAACGTCGAGGACGACGCCGGCATCGTCGAGCGCCGCCCCCACGAGCAGTTCACGATCACGGCCGCATACGACGACTCGGGAACGGTCCGGGGAATCCTGGAGAGCAGTGACGTCGAGTTCGAGGCAAAGTACGAGGCGGACGTCGAGTTTGCGGTCTATGTCCCGGTCGAGGAAGCGTCGGCGCTCCGCGACCGGATCCGTTCTGCGACGAGTGATCGTATTTCCTTCGAGAGTCTTTAAGCGTAGCTCCCGTGAGTCCAGTAACCCGTCTTGAGACAAAACTGTTTTGAACGAGTGAAGCGCGCAACGAGTCGCGGATCGTGACGAGTCCTGATACTGTCGGACGTAATTTCGTGGAGTCACGCGTCACGTTCAGCCGTTCACCCGTGCGAATACAGCCAGGAGAGTGTTACGATGTGACACAGAGTTACGTCCGACAGTATGACGAGCATCCAGATACCATTCCTCGACCAGAAGTTCGGGCAAATACTACCCGAAGGGAGCGGATCGCAATACCTTTGCGCGCGCCGGACCGCGGGTCGCACATGAACCTCGCCGGCATGGCAAGCAACCGCGGTCGCAACCTCATGCACGTCGCCGACCGGTCGCCGGGCGGCGCAGAGTTCTCGGTGGTGCTCACGAACGACGCGGACGCACCAGTTCTGGAGAAGGCCGATAAGCGCGGGATTCCGACGGAGACGGTCGTCTGCGAAGGCGGCGAGTCCCGTCGCGAGCACGAGCGGCGCGTCCTGGCGGCACTGGAGGGGTACGAGGTCGACCTCGTCTGTCTGGACGGCTACATGCGGATTCTCTCGGACACGTTCCTCGACGCGGCGCCGACGACGCTGAACGTCCACCCGTCGCTGCTGCCGTCGTTCCCGGGGGCGGACGCCTGGGGCGATGCGCTCGACGCCGGCGTCGCCGTCACCGGCTGTACGATCCACGTCGTCACCGACGCAACCGACGAGGAGGACAATGTCATCGAGGAGAAAGTCGACGCTGGCCCGATCGTCACCCAGGAGCCGATTCCCGTCTACGCAGACGATTCGAGCGAAGACCTCACAGACCGCGTCCTCTATCAGGGCGAGTTCCGTGCCTACCCGCGCGCAATCCGCTGGTTCGCCGAGGACCGGGTCGCCGTCGACCAGCCGGTGACGGCGACGCCGGCGTCGAGCGCATCGCCCCAGGCGCCCGCCCCCGGGAACGATGGCGCCAGGGGGATGTCGTACAACAACTACAACGACGCCGACGCGGCGCTGAACCTGATCAGGGAGTTCGACGACCCCGCCGCCGCCGTGATCAAACACACTAACCCGGCCGGCTGTGCGACCGCCGAGTCGCTGGCGAGCGCCTACGAGCGCGCGCTGGCGACTGACCCCCAGAGCGCCTTCGGTGGCATCGTCGCGCTGAACCGCGAGTGCGACGCTGCCACGGCCGAGCAGATCGTCGACTCGTTCAAGGAGATCGTCGTCGCGCCGGGGTACACCGACGACGCACTCGACGTACTCCGTGGGAAGGAGAACCTCAGGGTGCTCGATGTCGGCGAGCTCCGCGGGCAGCCGGAGGCGCCGGTAGAGAAGCCGCTGGTCGGCGGCCGCCTGGTCCAACAGCGGGATCGCCAGCGACTCGGCGTCGACGACCTGGAAGTCGTGACCGAGCGCGAGCCCACCGACGAACAACTCGAATCGATGCTGTTCGCCTGGCAGACCAGCAAGCACGTCAAGTCCAACGCCATCGTGTTCGCCCAGGGAACGGAGACGGTCGGGATCGGCATGGGGCAGGTGTCCCGCGTCGACGCCGTCCGGCTGGCTGCGATGAAAGCCGACGAACACGCCGAGGGGAAAAACGCCGACAGCGCCGTGATGGCCTCGGACGCGTTCTTCCCGTTCCCCGACGGCGTCGAGTACGCCGCCGAGGCGGGCATCGAGGCGGTCATTCAGCCCGGCGGGTCGAAAAAGGACGACGCCGTGATCGCGGCTGCAGACGACCACGACATGGCGATGGTCTTCACCGGAATGCGGTGCTTCCGGCACGATTAGCGCCGAACGTTCGCCAGATTGGGGAAGAGCCCACCAGTGGACGGAGACGAAAACCGTTCTCAGCCGCCGAGATAGAGGTCGACGACCTCGTCGTTGTCCAGCAGGTCGTCGGCCTGATCCTCGAACCGGACGGTACCCTGGTCGAGCACGTAGCCCCGATCTGAAATCTCCAGCCCCTTGACTGCGTTCTGCTCGACCATCATGATCGCGGTGTCCATGTCATTGACCGTCTGGACGTCCGCGAACACCTCGTCGGCGGTGTTGGGTGCGAGGCCCGCCGAGGGCTCGTCGATCAGCAGGACGTCCGGCTTCATCACCAGGGCGCGGGCGAGCGCGAGCACCTGGCGCTGGCCGCCCGAGAGGTTGCGGGCCTTCTCGCGGCGCTTGTCCTGCAGCAGCGGGAACCGCTCGTACAGCTGCTCCAGGATCGGGCCCAGGTCGTCGTCGCGCGCGGTCCCGCCCATCCGCAGGTTCTCGTCGATCGTCAGCGAGCTGAAGACGTTCTCGGTCTGGGGGACGTAGCCGACGCCTTTCCGGACGATGTCCTCGGGCGCCATCCCGCCGATATCCTCGCCGTGGTACCGGACCGAGCCAGTCCAGGGCGTCAGCATCCCGAACGCCGTCTTCAGCACCGTCGACTTGCCGGCGCCGTTCGGCCCGATCAAGCAGATGATCTCGTCGCCCCGGAGGTGCATCGTCAGATCGTAGAGCACCTGCACCTCGCCGTAGCCGCTGTCGACATTCTCAAGTTCGAGCACCGCGTCGTCCGGGACGTCCACCTGCTCCCTGGCGGCTTCGCTCGCGCCGCCAGTGGCGTCGGTGGTATCGCTCGCGTCGCCAGTGGCGTCGGTGGTATCGCTCGCGCCGCCGGTGGCATCTGTGGTGTCGCTCATACGCCACCACCGCCCAGGTAGGCGTCGGCGACACGTTCGTCGTTGCGGACCTCCTCGGGTGTTCCCTCCATGAGGACGCTCCCCTGGTCGAGGACGACGATCGGATCTGCCAGACTCATGATGAATTTCATGTCGTGTTCGATCAGCAGGAACGTCGTGCCCTGCTCGTGCAGCCGCCGGATCTGCTCGGCCAGTTTGTTGGCGAGCGTCGGGTTGACGCCGGCCACCGGCTCGTCGAGCAGCAGGATCTCCGGCTCGGCGAGCATCGCGCGGGCGAGTTCGACCAGCTTCATCTGGCCGCCGGAGATGTCCGTCGCCGGCTGTCTCGCGAGATGGTCGATCTCGAATTCCTCGAGGATCCGCTCGACGTCTTCCATGTTCACCCGCTCGCGCTCGCCGACCGCGCCGGGTGCTGTGAACAGCTTGTGGAACGACTCGCCGGGCTGGCGCTGCGGGCCGATCAACATCGCCTCGCGGACGGTCATCCCCTCCAGCTTGCGGGGCGTCTGGAACGTCCGGATCAGCCCCCTGTTCGCGATCTTGTACGGTTCGATCCCCGTGACGTCGTCGCCGTTGAGTCGGACTGTCCCGGCGTCCGGTTCGTAGAACCCCGAGATGAGGTTGAAGATCGTCGACTTGCCGGCGCCGTTCGGGCCGATCAGGCCCGTAATGGTGCCGCGCTCGACGTCGAAGGTGGCGTCGTCGGTCGCGACCAGCGCGCCGAACTCCTTGCGGAGGTTCTCGACCTCGAGGACGACATCGGAGCGCTCCTCCTCGTCCCCCGTCGTCGCCGGGTCCTCCGACGCCGCCTCGGCGGCTGCATCCCCGGGCGTGGTCTCACTCATCGCTTTCACCTCCGCGCTGCTCGCGGACGCCGGAGTCGGGCCCCTGCCGGACGCCCTCGTCGACGGCGTCGGGCCAGATGAGTTCCCGCTGTGGCGGGAGCACACCCTGGGGCCTGAAGCGCATGATCCCGATGATCAGGAGGCCAACCAGCAGCAGCTGGAGCGGACCCGGGCTGATCGCGATCGACGGCAGTTCGAACAGGATGTCGCCCGTAATGAATTCGAGGTTCCGGAGGAACTCGGGCGGGAACTCAGTGAGGAACGCGGGCGGAAGCTGATCGATAAACCGCGGTCCCTCGCGGATGGCAACGACGACGAACCCGCCGAACAGCGCGCCGCGGTTGGAGCCGGCGCCGCCGAGGATCACGGCGACCCAGACGTAGAACGTGTTCGTCGGATCCAGGTTCCCGGGGTTGACGAACAGCTGCAGGTGGGCAAAGAACACGCCAGCCAGCGCCATCACGAGGCAGCCCAGCACGAACGACTGCATCTTGAAGAAGTAGGTGTTCTTCCCGAGCGCTTTCGCGAGGTCCTCGTCGGCGCGGATCGTTCGGAGCACTCGCCCCCAGGGTGAGCGGTGGGCGCGGCGCAACACCAGGTACGCCACAACCATGAACGCGAGCACGAGCGAGACGTTCAGCAGCTGCCGCCAGAACGGCAGGCCGAGCGTCACGACGCGGCCCGGGATCATCTCGATGTTGACCTGCGGCAGCGTCTCCGGCAGCGTCGAGAGCACGGGCCAGCCCTCGAAGAACTGCGGAATCCCGCGCAACCCCTGGCTGCCGGCCGTCCATTGCCCCTCGTTGAGGATGACCAGCCGGACGACCTCTGCCAGCCCGAGGCTGGCGATCGCCAGGTAGTCCGCCCGCAGGCGCAGCGTCGGAATCCCAATCGCCACCGCGACGATGGCGGTCAGCACCAGGCCGAGCAGGAGCCCGAAGATCGGGTTCATGTCGCCGGCGATCGGCGAGTTACTCGCGGTCATGATCGCCGCGCCGTAGGCGCCGAGTCCGAAGAACGCGGCGACACTGAAGTTGATCAGGCCCGTGTACCCCCACTGGGCGTTCAACCCCAGCGACATCAGACCGAACATGCCGCCGAGCCCGAACAGGAACAGGAAGTACGTCGGGTCGAGCACGCCTGTCAACATCAGTCCCAGGAGCACGAGGACCGCGGCGATCAGGAAGCCGGCAACGCCACGCTCCTCGCCGGTCAACTCGCCCCAGTAGCCGCGCGGATCGGTGATGGTGCTCACGTCAGCTACCCCCTCCGACGGCCTCGCCGGCGATCCCCTGTGGCCGGACGAGTAACACGGCCACCATGATGATGAACGCCAGTGCCCTGGCGTACTGGCTGCCGATCGGGATGCCGATGGACGTCAGGATCGGCGTCAGTTCGACGACCATTCCGATGAGGAGGCCACCGAGCATCGCGCCGTAGACGGAGCCGATACCACCGAGGATCACCGCAGCGAAAATCACGAGCAGGAGGTTGAACCCCATCCGGGGGACGAGCTGGTTGAACAGGCCGAGGAACGCGCCGCCGGCGCCGGCCAGTCCGGCGCCGATGATCCACGTCCAGAGCTCGATCCGGCGGACGCGGATACCGCTGGCCCGCGCCAGGCTCGGATTGTCCGCCGTCGCGCGCATCTTTCGGCCCAAGTCGGTGTGCTGCAACAGCAGGTGCAGGCCGGCGACCAGCACGATCGAGGACGCGACGATCGCGATGTCGTGTTCAGTCACGCGGATGTTGTACTGGAGTAGCCAATCGATCGGCCGCAGCCGGTCGATGTCGTACCGGCGGCTGTCCGCCGAGAACTGGATCTGGATGAGCGCCCGGTAGACGAACGCCACTCCGATCGACGTGATGAGCAGCCCGATCGGGCCGATGTCGAGTGGCTTGTAGACGACTCGCTCTGTGACGAGGGCGACGATTGCCGTGACGGCGATCCCCGACAGCAGCGCCAGGAAAAACCCGAGCGGCAGTCCGAGGATGCTGATCGAAGTGCCGCCGATGATCCCGAAGATGACCAGCGTCGCGTATGCGCCGACAGTCATCGTGTCGCCGTGGGCGAAGTTCGCGAAGCCGGCGATGCTGTAGATCAGCGACAGCCCGATGCTCCCGAGAACGATAATACTGCTGTAGACGACGCCGTTGGCGGTGAGCTCGATCAGCTGGTCGAGGACGGCCATCGGTGCCTATCCTTCCCGGAACTCGATAGGCACGTACTCGTGGTCTTGGACCTCGAACACCTGCAGCGATCCGGCGGGATCGCCGTTCTCGTCGAAGTCGATGGGACCGCTGACCCCCTGGTAATCGACGTCACTGGGACTGCCGCCGTCAGCGAGAATCGAGTGGGCGTCCTCGTAGGAGGTGACCTGTTCGCCCTCTGGGCGGGTGACGTCACGAACCACCTCGTCGAGCGCCGGGCCGGTGAACTCGTCGGCAGCCTGGATTGACAGCGCCGCGGTGACGACGCAGTCGTAGGCGAACGCCGACCACACCGTCGGCTCCTCGCCGTACTCGTCATCGTAGTCGCTGGCGAACTGCTGGTAGTTGTCCGCCTCCACCGGCGCGGACGGCTCGACGACTTTCATCCCGTCGATACTTCCCTCCGGCGTGTTGTTGATGACCGTATCCCCGCGGTTGGAGTCAGCGCCGTACAGCTGCGGGTCGTACCCGCTCTCGAACATGTTGTTGACCTGCGTGGCGAACTCCTCCTGGTAGGTGATGAACAGCCAGGCCTCCGCGTCGGACGCGTTCATGTCCGAGAGCACACCCGAGTAGGTCGCCTGTTCGCCGTCGTGTGCACGGTTGAACACCACCTCGCCCTCGTAGGCCTCGACGAACGCGTCAGTGAGGCTCTCGCCGAACTCGTCGTTGATGTACGTGACCGCGACCTCGTCGTAGCCGTCCTCCGAGATGATGTCCGCGAGCGCGATGGACTGCGAGCGGCCGCTCGGCGACATCCGGAGCAGGCCCGGGAAGTCACTGAGTGCCAGTCCCGTGGAGTTCTGGCTCAACTGGACGACGTCGGTCCCCTGAATGACGCTCTCGTAGATCGACAGCGAGACGCCCGACCCCACCGCACCGATGAGGAATGGGACCTGGTCCTGGTTGACCAGCTTCTGTGCCGCCGAGACGCCCGACTCGGCTGTACTCTCGGAGTCCTCCACGATGATGTCGAGTTCGCCACCCTTGACGCCAACCTCGTTGACGTCCGCCAGCGCAAGGTCCTTCCCGTTCTGGTTTCGCTCGCCGAAGTCCGCCAGTGACCCGGTCAGCGAGTCCACCATCCCGATGGTGAACGTCTCGCCGCCGTTACCGTTTCCATTGCCGTTACCGTTCCCATTCCCGTTGCCGTTGCCGTTTCCATTTCCGTTCCCGTTGCCATTCCCATTGCCGTTCCCGTTGCCGTCCCCATTTCCGTTGCCGTTACCGTTGCCGTTTCCATTGCCGTTGCCGTTACCACCGTCGTCGTCGGTCGAGATGCAGCCAGCCATGAAGAGGACGCTGGCAGCGCCAGCCCCCTTCAGCAGCTCTCTCCGGTCCAGATCGTCGGGCAGCTTCCCAGACATATCAGGCGCACAAATGGGTCAGGAGTACTTAAGTTATGTGTCGTGTGAAGCGGGTACCGAGGCTAACTATCCGACTTGCCGTACCACATCGCTCGGATTCAGCGTCGTACGCCTGCCCGCCGGGAGTACTTGACGCCCGCGGTTCGCCGTCACTGGATCCCGGCCAGACCGCGGTCCACGGCCGCCAGGACCTCACCAATTCGGTCCTCCCGACACCGCGAGCAGAACAGTTCGTGGCCGCCGTCGTAGGTGATACGGTTCCCTGGCGGGGTCTGTGCCTCGATCGCATGGGTGCCGACCACTGCGTCCGACGGCGTGTAGAAGACCATGTCCCGCTCGTCGAAGGGTGGCATCGACGACTGCCCCCGCCTGGCCTCCCGGAGGAACGTGGGTGCCGCGCGGTCTGGGCCGTCCGCCACCGCCTCCTCGGTCACCAGCGCGCCGAGTTCCTCGGTCTCGTCGCCGTCGCCGATCGGCAGTATCGGCGTCGAGATGGGGAGTTTCATCGCCAGCGAGACGACGAGGTTCTGCATACTCCCGGCGAACCCCCACCAGGGACTGAGGTACGTCCGGGTGCGCAACTGGTCGTCGGCCTCGACGTGCCGCGCGATCAGGCCGCCCGTGCTGTGGCTCAACAGCCGATATTCGTCCAGGTCCGCGACGTACTCCGCGACGGGCGCGAGCCACTCGGCCCCGAAGTCAGTGATCGTCGTCGGTATCTCGAACGCCGTCACCCGGTAGCCGGCGTCGGTCAGCTGCTCGACGAGCCACTGGACGCCGGCGTGTTCCGGCCGGTTGCCCCAGCCCAGCACGAGCACCAGCCTGTTATCGCCGGTCCCGAACTCCTCGCGTCGCATACTGCCCTCGTTCCCCCGGCTGGCGTAAAAACGGTTGGCTCCGTCACCAGCGGCCGCCGGGACCGCTCATAGTGATTATTGTGACTGTTTTCTGTATGAGATCGAAGAGAAACTCCGACACCGTTTTTTTCGGCGGCGGAAACGTTGGGCAGGCATGGATCTGGAGACGCTCCGGTACCGCACGGCGTGGACCGACGAGGCGAACCGGCGAGCGTTCGCGGCGCCGGCCGATCCCTGGAAACTCGTCGACGTCGATCCAGCGGTTCGCGGAGAGTTACGACTGGGAAGACACCGCGACGTACGAGCGGGCTGCGTTGGCATTTGCCGATGGAAAGTCGTTCCGCGGGTACGACAGTTTGGACGCGTTTCGGGAGCATCGCCTGTCGTTTCTGGACGACCTGTACGGGCGGATCGACTCGGAGGGGTACCGCCCCAATGCCGAGGGTGGCCACGAGAACCCTGCTGCCGCGGAGAACGCGTTCGAAAACGCCTACGCCCACTATCTGGAGCCGTTGATCGCTATCGGGCGCGACGGTGAGGTCATCTGGGTCGAGGGGTACCACCGGCTGGGGATCGCCGCAGTGCTCGGGCTCGACGCGATCCCGGTACAGGTGCTGTGTCGCCACGCAGGCTGGCAGCGAATCCGCGACAAAATCGCCGAGGCTAGTGGCGGCCTGCCGGGTGAGCTGGAGGAGTACCGCGAGCATCCCGACCTGGCGGAGCTGACCGGATAAGTGTCCAGTTCCCTCGTCACAACGGATAACGTATAAATCCGGGGGCTTGGTAAACCCCGTGTGTTGATGACCTCCGAGCGTGTAGCGACGACCCTTTCACTGGACAGTCCCGTGCCGCTGGTCGTCGAGGAAGGGCCGGACACGCTGATAATCGTCGCCCTGATCCTGGTGCTGGGGGTCACAGCACAGGTGCTGGCCGACCGGTTCCAGGTACCCAGCGTCCTGTTCCTGATCGTCGCAGGCGTCGCCGTTGGCCCGAAGGGACTGTCGATCTTCACGATCGACACGTTCGGACTCTCCGGGCTGTCGACCATCGTCGGTGTGAGTGTGGCAATCATCGTTTTCGAGGGCGCGTTCCACCTCAAGCTCGACAAGCTCGGGGAGGCGCCGGCGGCGACGTTCCGACTGGTCACGGTCGGGGCAGTCATCTCGTTCGTCGGGACGACACTGGCCGTCAGGTTCTTTCTCGGCGCGGAGTGGGGGATCGCGGCGCTGGTCGGTGCGTTGCTCGTCGCGACGGGCCCGACGGTGATCACGCCGATCCTCGCCGTCGTCCCGGTCCGCAACCGCGTCGCCGCAGCCCTCGAGACCGAAGGGATCGTCAACGACGTGACGGCGGCGATCTTTGCGGCAGTGATTTTCAAGCTGCTGGCGGCCCAGGAGTCCGTGCCCTCGGACTACCTCGTGGAGTTCATCCAGCGGTTGAGCGTCGGGGTGTTCGTCGGCTTGGTCACGGCGGGCGTGCTGTGGGTGTTGGTGGTCCAGCTTGACCTGCCGACGGGCTGGACCCCCCAGAACGTCCGGCTGATGACACTCGCCGGCGCGATCTTTGCGTTCAGCCTCGCGGACACGATCGCCACGGAGTCGGGCGTGGCCGCGGTCGCGACCGCCGGGATCGTGCTGGGGAACGTGAACCTCCCGTTCGAGGAGAAAATCGAGGAGTTCAAAGGCGACATCACGATCATCGTGCTCTCCTTCGTGTTCATCGCGCTCGCAGCGCTGATCGATTTCGGGACGCTGCAGGATCTCGGGCTGGGGGGACTGGCTGTTGTGGCAGTCGTGGCGCTGCTGATCCGGCCGGCGCTGGTGTTCATCTCGACGACCAGCGGCGGGTTCACGCGAAACGAGAAGCTCTTCATGAGCTTCGTCGGCCCGCGCGGCATCATTCCGGCAAGTGTGGCGACGCTGTTTGCGATCCAGCTCAGCCAGCGCCGGCCGCCGGGCGACCCGGCGCCCGACATCCTCGCTGGGACCGTCTTTCTGGTCATCTTCGCGACGGTCCTGTTCGAGGGTGGCCTCGCCAGACAGATCGCTGAAAAACTCAAAGTGATACCAATGCGCGTAATCGTGGTCGGCGGTGGACGTGTCGGG